>CALBFE010000020.1 GCA_937888825.1 uncultured Actinomycetes bacterium
CTGCTGCCTTCTTGCGGCGCTTCTTTGGAGCAGCCTTCTTAGCTGCTGCCTTCTTACGACGCTTTGGAGCAGCCTTCTTAGCGGCTGCCTTCTTGCGGCGCTTCTTTGGTGCTGCTACTGCAGCAGCCTTCTTGCGGCGCTTCTTTGGAGCTGCTGGAGCAGCTGCCTTCTTACGGCGCTTCTTTGGTGCTGCTTTCTTTGCTGCGGCCACGTACTTCTCCTATCGGAATGGTTCGGATCCGTCACCCAAACCTTTTCGTAGACAAGCGTGACATCATTTAGGTAAAAATGCCAACATTTTGTGACATTTAATTAGGTGCGTGTCGCAAATTCTTTTTATTTATTTTTTATGCATTTGCGGAAAATTTCACTAAATAATTTATTTGAAATCGAAAAAAATAGAAAAAATTTTAAAAATTGCCGATTTTTCCCAAAATCACGATATCTCTCCCTCTGCTTGAGGGTTTGAGCGTAAATTTTCACTTTCAGCGGCCTTTTTGAGGGCATTTTTGTCGGTTTTTATGTCGAATTTTCGCAAAATTGGGAAAAAACCGGCCAGTAGGACTACTGAAATGATGCAGATTATTCCGCCAACAGTAACTGAAAATGTTAAGGAAAATGCCGCGGCCATTCCAGCTGCGCGCATCTGTCCGGCCAATGGTCCAAGTGAATATGACAATAATTCGATTCCGGCTAGACGTCCCCGCAAATTATCGGGAATAGTTTGGTTCCACATCGCTGATCGAAACAGGGCGCTAACCATGTCTGATGCTCCGGCCAAGGCAAGAAAAAGCAGTACCAGGGCTAGGTAATTTGTGGCACCGGCTAAAGCAATAGCTGCGCCCCAGCCGATGGCTGCCCACATAATTGCTCGGCCGTAGAAGCGAACATTTTTCGTCCACCCACTTGTTAGCACAACTGCAATGGATCCAACTGTGCCAGCGGCATAGAGCAAACCAAGTGCCCACGGTGCACCTAACTGATCTGCCCAAAAAGGAATCAAGGCAGTTGGCATGGCAAAAAACATTGCAGCTAAGTCGATCAGATATGTGCCTAGTAAATCTTTGCGGGCAAAGGAGTATTTAATACCTTCAAAAAGGGCTGCCAGAGATGGCTTTTCAGCCTCTTGTGAGGCAGGGATGTTGCTCATCATGGCCAGCAAAATAAGCGAGATTACAAAGGTGGCAATATCTACGGCATATCCGGCGGCGACCGAATATGTTGAAATTATTACCCCGCCAATTGCAGGACCAACGATGACTCCGGCCTGCCAACGAAGACTCATCAATGCTGAAGCTGCTGTCATGTCTTCATGATCGACAAGTCTGGGCAATGCCGCCGCCATCGCCGGTTGTCGAAGGCCACTAACGGCAGCAAATAATCCAGCGACTACATAAATCAAAATAATGCTGGGGGTGGAACGCAGGGAGTTGATCAGAAGAATTCCGGTAAAAAACAGGGATAAGAATTCGGTAATCCAGATGAGTTTTTTGCGATCAATAGCATCGGCCAGGACCCCGCCATAGAGGCCAAAGATAACCAGCGGAACTATCTCAACGAGCCCACTTATCGCCACTGCCACATAGGAGTTTGTGAGCTCTTTAATCTGAAAAGGCACGGCAACATAGGTAATCATGGTGCCAAAATAAGAGATCAGCCCGGCGCTCCATAAATAGCGAAAGTCTGCAGATTTACGCAGTGGAGACAGATCTATCGCGTATTTAGCCACCAGGGTGAGATTAGTTGAAAGTGTGTTCGGCTGCTGGAAATTGACCAGCTTTAACTTCTGCCGCAAATTCACCGGCCGCTGCCAACATCTCAGAGCGCATATTTCTATATGCCTTAGCTAGCTTGGGAGGGTTCTTAGTAATTCCCATCATGTCCGTCCACACCAGCACTTGAGCATCGCAGTTCACCCCAGCGCCAATACCAATAGTTGGAATCTTTAGGGCAGCCGTTATCTTTGCTGCTAATTCGGCTGGGACTAATTCCAGGACAATGGCAAATACCCCAGACTTTTCAAGGGCAAGGGCCGCTTGCAGGATTGCATCACCATCGGTGCGACCTTGGACTTTATAGCCACTTAATAAGTGCACGGCCTGTGGTGTTAAACCAACGTGTCCCATCACTGGAATTCCAGAGGCCACAAGTTTTTCAACAGTTGCAATATGTGGGCCTTCGATTTTCACACCCATCGCCCCTGCCTCTTTGAAAAAGCGAGTAGATGTTGCAAGTGCTTGTTCAGGCGATGTTTCATAAGAGCCAAAGGGAAGATCAGCAATAACAAGGGCTTGCTTTGATGCCCTGACAACTGCGCGGGTCAATGGAATGAGCTCATCGACTGTGACAGGGATGGTGTTGCTTTCTCCTAGAAAATTATTGCCGGCGCTATCACCAACCAAAAGGACGGGGATGCCAGCCTCATCAAAAATCTCTGCAGTCATCTGCTCATAAGAAGTAAGCATCGCCCATTTTTCACCGCGCACTTTGGCCGCGGCTAGATCGGCGATCGTTACGCGTCGGTGCAGCGAACCGCCATAAAGGCTTTCCATAATTTTCCTCTCCTCGAGGCTGCATAAGGCAGTCCCCGGGTACAGGCACAAGGGTACCCCCGTTACACTTGAAAAATGAAGTTGTCTGTAGCCCTTGCTCAGATCAATCCGACTGTGGGAGATCTGAACGGTAACAGCGCGATGATTATGAACAGCGTTCAGGCAGCCAAAGCAGCAGGCGCTCACATCATTGTTTTTCCAGAGATGATTGTTACTGGCTATCCCGTTGAAGATTTAGCGCTACGACCATCCTTTCAAGATGCCAGCATTATGGCCGTTGAAAAAATAGCCAACCAGATATCAGGTGACATTGTGGCCGTAGTTGGCTACTTAGACCGTGGGCCACAAAATGCTGTGGCAGTCATACATGAGGGAAAAATCAAAGCCCGCTATGTGAAAAGACATCTGCCTAACTATGGGGTTTTTGATGAGTTTAGAAACTTCACTCCAGGCACCAGTGATTTAGTTGTTCGCATTCACGGCGTCGATGTTGCCCTTGCAATCTGTGAAGATATTTGGCACTCCATGGCCAGCATCGCCTCTCGCACACCAGGCCTAGTTGTTGTCCCTAATGGCTCACCTTTTGAGCGAAATAAAGATGATGTGCGATTAGCTCTTGTGCAAAAGCGGGCCCGTGAGATTAAAGCCCCACTTGCCTATGTCAATATGACCGGCGGTCAGGATGATTTAGTTTTTGATGGCGACACAATCGTTGTTGATAAAGATGGCCAACTCCTTGCCAGAGCTCCGCAATTTGATGACACGTTGATAGTTGTTGCAATCGATTGCCAAGAGGCCAGTTCAACACCTGATGTAGTTATTTCAACGGATGCCACCACAGATGCCGCATCATCTGCAGAGATTGCACCGCGCCTTGGTGATGAAGCAGAAATGTGGCAAGGCCTAGTCATTGGCCTGCGTGACTACATCACAAAGAATGGCTTTAAATCAGTCGTTGTTGGCTTATCTGGTGGCATTGATTCAGCCTTAGTTGCTGCCATTGCAATTGATGCATTAGGTGCAAAGCGAGTCAACGGTGTTGCCATGCCAAGTAAGTATTCATCCGATCACTCTGTTGAAGATGCGCAAGGGCTGGCAGATGCCACAGGAATTCACTTCAGGATCACTCCTATTTCCCCCATGGTTAATGCCTATATGGCCAACATGGTCCTTAAGGGATTGGCTGAGGAAAATCTGCAGGCCCGCGTGCGCGGCACAACCTTGATGGGTATTTCAAATCAAGAGGGCCACATGGTTTTAGCCACAGGCAATAAGAGTGAGTTAGCTGTTGGTTACTCCACTCTCTATGGCGATGCCGTGGGTGGCTTTGCTCCTATTAAAGATATTTATAAAACCGATGTCTGGGCGCTGGCAACATGGCGAAATGCTCAGGCCATCGCTGCCGGGCACACTCCTCCTATTCCAGAGCGCTCCATCACTAAAGAGCCAAGTGCAGAACTTCGCCCTGATCAAAAGGATTCAGATTCACTGCCTGACTATCCACTGCTGGACTCAGTGTTGCGTTTATACGTTGATGAAGATCATGGCTTTGAAGCCCTGCTCAAAGATGGCTTTGATGAAGGGTTGATCCGTCGAGTTATTTCATTAGTAGATAAGGCCGAATACAAGCGACGCCAATATCCACCTGGAACTAAAGTTTCGGGCCGCGCCTTTGGTAAAGATCGTCGCTTGCCAATGACTTCACGCTGGAATGAGCAGTAGTTTTTGCAAATTACTTGCAACTCGCACTATTAGACATCTTCAGTAGAATTGACCTATGAAATCAATCATCAACTGGTTATTCACGCGAAATCGCGTTGTTGATTTCTGCCTTTCCACATCTTGCAGCTGCTGATTTTTAAGCCCGCTTTGCCTGCAGTTCCAAAATATTTTATTGAATTTACCTAGGGAGAATTATGACAATTTATAACAACATCACAGAAATTTTCGGAAACACACCACTACTGCGCATCAACAAGATTACAGATGGTGCCGCAGGCAATGTTTATGCCAAGCTGGAATTTTATAATCCAACATCCTCAGTTAAAGATCGCCTGGCTATTGCGATGATCGATGCTGCCGAGGCAAGTGGTGAACTAAAGCCTGGCGGAACTATTGTTGAAGCAACATCTGGAAACACAGGTATTGCAGTAGCAATGGTTGCCGCAGCTCGCGGATATAAGTCGATTTTCACAATGCCAGAGTCGGTTTCAAAGGAGCGTCGCAAGTTAATTCGCGCCTTTGGCGCAGAGCTTGTATTAACACCAGCAGGTGAAGGTATGAAGGGAGCAGTTGCAGCAGCTGAAAAGCTTGGAGATTCTGGCGCTGTATTAGTTCGCCAATTTGAAAACCAAGCAGGACCAGAGATTCACTATAAAACAACGGGTGCTGAGATTTGGCGCGACCTTGATGGAAAAGTTGATGCTTTTGTTTCAGGCATTGGCACGGGCGGAACAATTACTGGCACGGGCCGTTACTTAAAAGAAAAAAACCCGGCAATTAAGGTCTTTGGTGTTGAACCCGCGGCATCGCCAATTCTCAACGGTGGAGAGCCGGGGGCACACCCAATTCAGGGAATTGGAGCTAACTTCATTCCTAATGTTTTGGATCGCTCTGTCTATGACGAGATCCTGGATGCAACTGCGGCAGATGCACTTAAGTATGCACGCCGAGCAGGAGCAGAAGAGGGATTCCTTGCTGGAATTTCATCTGGTGCAACGTTGTGGGCAGCATCAGAGATTGCAAAGCGCCCAGAGTTTGCAGGCAAGAACATCGTTGTTATCTGTGCTTCAAATGGTGAGCGTTATCTATCAACAGTGTTGTACGAAGACTTGGTTGATTAATTAATGGCAATTCTAAAGCGCATCATTGAAGACCTTGATAACGCGCTGCGCCATGATCCGGCTGCGCGCAATCGTTTAGAGGTCGCTTTGGCATACCCAGGTGTGCACGCGATTTGGGGACATCGAATTTCACATTTCTTATGGAATCATCAACTTAAGTTAGTTGCACGAATTCATTCTAACTTAGTGCGCTCTACGACAGGAATTGAAATTCATCCAGCAGCAGTTATTGGGCGTCGCTTCTTTATCGATCACGGCATGGGCGTTGTTATTGGTGCAACATCAATCATCGGTGATGATGTGATGCTCTATCACGATGTAACTCTGGGAGCTCGCGGTATCGAAAAGGGTAACCGCCATCCCAGGATTGAAAATAATGTAATTATTGGTGCTGGCGCGCGTGTGCTTGGAAATGTGACCATAGGCCAGGGATCGCGTATCAGTGCCAACGCTGTTATTACCAAGGATTTAGCCCCAAGAACCATGCTCGATCACGCTGACTTCTTTGTTATTTAAGGGCAGTTAACACAGCCGTAATCTGCATTTGTAAGAATGCTGCCCATGAGCACCGAAATCAGCAAGCAAGAAGAGTTCGTTCTTCGCACCCTGGAAGAGCGCAATATTCGTTTCGTGCGTTTGTGGTTTACAGATGTATTGGGCTTCCTTAAATCTGTGGCAATTGCACCAGCCGAGTTAGAGAATGCTTTTGCTGAAGGTATTGGCTTTGATGGTTCTGCAATTGAAGGTTTCGCACGCGTAACTGAGTCAGATATGTTGGCAAAACCAGATCCTGCAACTTTTTCTATCTTGCCGTGGCGCACTGAAGCTCCAGGTGCTGCCCGTATGTTCTGCGACATCGTGATGCCAGATGGCACACCATCTCCTGCAGATCCACGCAATGTTTTACGTCGCACCTTAGAAAAAGCAGCAATAATGGGTTACACCTGTTACACCCACCCAGAAATCGAATTCTTCTTATTTAAAGAAAAGCCAGAAACAGGCAAAGCTCCTGTGCCTGTTGATCAAGGTGGATATTTCGATCACACACCTGCAGTTGTTGGACATGACTTCCGCCGTCAAGCTATTACATTATTGGAAGCAATGGGAATCTCAGTGGAGTTTTCACATCATGAGGGTGCTCCAGGACAACAGGAAATTGATCTGCGATATGCAGATGCGTTAAGTACAGCCGATAACATCATGACTTTCCGTCATGTGATTAAAGAAGTTGCAATGGATCAAGGTTTCCACGCATCCTTTATGCCAAAGCCATTTACTGATCATCCAGGAAGTGGAATGCACACCCACGTATCACTGTTTAAGGGTGAAGAAAATGCTTTCTATGATCCAAACGCTGAGTTAAATCTCTCTGCAGTGGGTCGCTCATTTATTGCAGGTCTTCTCAAGCACGCACCAGAGATCACTGCAATTACTAATCAATGGGTTAACTCTTATAAGCGCTTACATGGCGGGGGTGAAGCACCAGCTTTTGCTAACTGGGGTCCAAGTGATCGCGCTGCACTAGTGCGAGTACCTATGTATAAGCCAAAGAAAGAAAACTCAACACGTATTGAATTTAGATCACCAGATACTGCATGCAATCCATATCTTGCATATGCGGTGATGTTGGCGGCGGGCTTAAAAGGCGTTGAAGAAGGCTATGAACTCAAGGATTCCAAGGATCCAATTTCTCTACCTTCTGATCTCAATGAAGCCATTGCAGAGATGGAAAAGAGTGAATTAGTCCGTCAAACTTTGGGTGAGCATGTATTTGAATATGTTTTGCGCAATAAACGTGCTGAATGGCAGGACTACCGCCGCCAGGTCAGTGCGTATGAACTCGATCGATATTTGCCAGTTCTTTAACCTGCGCGTTACCCTTTACCCATGAACACACGCAGTCTCCTCCTTAGCTGCCGTGGCGGGGTCAAATAACCGAACCCCTCGCTGCGGGGTTTGTCGTATCGGTAAAAAGACAAATTCCGCAGACATATAAGGAGCAATTGAAATGAATTTTCCCAAGCAAGTACCTTCTTCGATGCCAGTGCATCGTTATGAACCTTTTCACCCAATAGATCTTCCAGATCGCACCTGGCCAAATAAGAAAATAACTCAAGCACCTCAGTGGTGTTCAGTTGATCTGCGCGATGGCAATCAAGCTCTCATTGATCCGATGGACACACCGCGCAAATTAGCGATGTTCAAACTATTAGTAGCCATGGGTTACAAGGAAATTGAAGTTGGTTTTCCTAGTGCTAGTCAGACTGACTTTGACTTTGTTCGAAAGATAATTGAAGAGAAGTTAATTCCTGATGATGTTGTGATTCAGGTTCTGACGCAAGCACGCGAGGCGTTAATTGTTCGCACCTTTGAAGCTATCAAGGGTTCAAAGCAAGCAATCGTTCACCTTTATAACTCGACATCAACTCTGCAGCGCCGAGTTGTTTTTGGTCTTGATAAAGAGGGCATCAAGAAAATTGCAACTGATGCTGCCAAGATCTGTTTAGATCTAGTTAAAACTGTTCCAGAAACAAAGGTCTCTTTCGAGTATTCACCTGAGTCCTATACAGGCACTGAGCTTGAATTTGCCGTTGAAGTGTGTAATGCCGTTAATGATGTGTGGAAGCCAACCCCTGCGTGGAAAACCATCATAAACTTGCCAGCAACTGTTGAAATGGCAACACCTAATGTTTATGCAGATTCCATTGAGTGGATGTGTCGTAACTTAAATAATCGCGACAGCGTGATTGTTTCACTTCATCCACACAATGATCGTGGCACAGGTGTTGCTGCAGCAGAACTTGGTTACCTAGCAGGAGCCGATCGCATTGAAGGAACCTTGTTTGGTAACGGTGAGCGCACAGGCAATGTTTGTCTTGTCACTCTTGGAATCAACTTAGTTACACATGGCATTGATCCACACATTGATTTCTCCAATATCGATGAAGTGCGCCGCACAGTGGAATACGCCAATCAACTACGTGTTCCTGAGCGCCATCCCTATGGCGGAGACCTTGTCTTCACAGCTTTCTCTGGTTCACACCAAGATGCAATTAAAAAAGGCTTTGACCATTTAGCGCGGGACGCTAAAGCTGCTGGCAAGCAAGTTCGTGATCACACATGGGCTATTCCTTATTTACCTATTGATCCTTTAGATATTGGACGCAGCTATGAAGCAGTTATCCGTGTGAACTCACAGTCAGGTAAGGGCGGAGTTGCTTATCTGATGAAGAACGAGCATCACCTTGATCTGCCACGCAGATTGCAAATTGAGCTCTCTAAAAATGTTCAGGCAAAGACTGATGCTGAAGGCGGAGAGATTAGTCCAAAGGATTTGTGGAACATATTCGAAGATGAATATCTACCAACAGAAGGCGCGCCATGGGGGCGCTTTCGCCTCAAGGGCTTAAGTCAGACATCAGTTCTTGGTGAAGATGTTCACTTGAATGTTTCACTCACCGATCGTGGCCAGATGCACGAACTTATTGGTCAAGGAAACGGACCGATTGCAGCCTTTTGTAATATCTTGCAGAACTATGGAGTCGATGTTCGCGTTCTAGATTATTACGAGCACGCCCTCTCAGCAGGTGGCGATGCATCAGCTGCAGCGTATTTGGAATGTTCCATTGATGGTGATGTCTTCTGGGGTGTGGGAATTGATCCAAACACCACCACGGCTTCCCTTAAAGCTGTCGTGTCTGCCATAAATCGCGCAATTCGCTAATCCACGCACTACCTTAGCCCGTATGAGTTTGTACCGGGATGAGGCAATTGTGCTGCGCACCCAAAAACTCGGAGAAGCCGATCGCATCATCACGTTGCTCACTAAAGATCATGGGCGCATCCGCGGGGTTGCAAAAGGCGTTCGTCGCACAATGTCTAAATTTGGTGCACGGCTTGAACCTGGTAGCCATGTGGATCTTCAACTTCATGTGGGAAAAACCTTTGACACCATTACACAAGTTGAAGCGCTGATGAATTATGGCGAAGCACTCACTCAGGATTATCAGCGCTGGACAGTGGCTTCAGCGATTTTGGAAGCAGCTGAGCGCTTTTCACCTAATGAACATGAACCTGCATTACAAGAGTTTCAATTAGTTGTTGGTGGGATGAAAGCGTTGGCCGAAAACAGATATGAACCCCTACTTATTCTGGATGCATTCTTGCTGCGCTCTTTAGCTGTTGCTGGTTATGCACCATCCATGACTATTTGCTCGCGTTGCGAAAAACCCGGGCCACATAGATATTTCTCATTAGTTGGTGGCGGATCAGTGTGTAATGACTGTCGTCCATCTGCGTGTGCAACTCCTGCAATGGAAACTTTGCAGTTGATGGGCGCACTTATTAGTAGTGATTGGGAGAGCGCCACGGCCAGTGAAGGAAAACATCGCCGAGAGGCTAGTGGATTAATCGCAGCCTATTTACAATGGCACCTTGAACGCGGTTTAAGGAGTTTGCCCATGGTGGAACGAGTATGACAATTCATATTCCAAATCACGTTGCCGTTGTTATGGATGGCAATGGACGCTGGGCCAAGCAACGAGGATTACCCCGCACGGCAGGACATGAAGCCGGAGAAGCCGCACTTTTTGATGTTGTTGAAGGCGCAATTGAATTTGGTGTTAAAGAGTTAAGTGCTTATGCATTCTCAACTGAGAACTGGCGCAGATCACCGGATGAAGTCCGATTCTTGATGGGATTTAACCGCGATGTGATTAGGCGCCGCCGTGATCAGATGAATGAGATGGGTGTTCGTATTCGCTGGGTGGGCCGTTCTAAAAGGCTATGGAGCAGTGTTATTAATGAGTTAGAAGAAGCAGAAGAGTTAACGGCTAAAAATAAAACTCTCACACTCAACATGTGTGTGAACTATGGCGGACGGGCAGAGATTGTTGATGCCGCTGCTGAGTTAGCACGCGATGTGAAGAGGGGCAAAGTAAAGGCCGATTCAATTACTGACAAAACCTTTGCTAAGTATTTAGATTCACCCAAAATGAGTGATGTCGACTTGTTCTTGCGCTCATCAGGTGAGCAGCGCACCAGCAATTTCTTGCCGTGGCAAAGCGTTTATGCAGAGCTAGTTTTTATGGATGTGTTGTGGCCAGATGTAACACGCAAAACATTATGGAAAGCTATTGAGGAGTATTCGCTGCGCGATCGTAGATTCGGTAAGGCTTAACACTTAGGGCAGAGGCCAAAGATTTCAGCCGTATGTCCCACATCCCGAAAACCAAATTCTTCAGCCATTGTTTTAGCCCACTTTTCAATTGCTCCACCTTCGATTTCAATGGTTTCCCCGCAACCCTTACACACTAAATGGTGGTGATGAGCGCCGCCGCATAAGCGATAAATTGCTTCACCATCCTCACGCCTCAAGACATCAACAATCTTGTCATTAACCAGTGATTGAAGTGAGCGGTAAACCGTTGTTAAACCAATGCTTTCACCTTCGCGTTGCATGAGTCGGTACACCTCTTGCGCACTTGCGAATCCACCTGCCCGTTCAAGAACACTGACTACTCGTGGATTTGAACGGCTCATCCAATATTTCCAACAATGAGCCACATAGCCACAACGCCAAGCACTGTCATGAGCATGGTTATTTTGGAAGGATGACGAGAGTGGGCTTCAGGCAGAATATGTGAAGTTGCAAGGTAGATAACAAAACCAGAAAACATTGCTAAGTAGAGGGCCAAAGTTGGATCACTAATAACAACATAAGTTCCAAGGGCTGCGCCACTAATACGCATCAGTGCATCAAGACCAAGCAGTGCTATTGCGCGCTTGGTCCAATGGCCACTCTTAATAAGTAATGAGACTGTGTTCAAGCCATCAGAAAAAGCATGGGAGAGAATCGCAATAAAGACGGCTAAACCAAGCGCGTTGCTGACTTTGAATGAAAGACCCAACGCCACACCGTCAAGAAAAACATGGCCACCCATCGCAAGAGCGCCAAGAGTTCCGGCGATGTTTACAGAGTGGACATGTTCATGCCCGTAATCAGATTCAGCTGGCTCATGGGAACCGAAGATCTGTTCTGCAAAGTGAAGAGCGAGGAAACCTGCAACAAATGCGATAGAAACAACGGGGACATTGCCGAAAGTTTCGGTATTGAGTTCAAAGATTTCAGGCAGCAGATCAAAGGCAACAAGGCCAAGGAGAAGACCGGCTGATAATCCAAGAACTAGATGCAGGCGATCGCGTGAGCGAATGGCCAGGAATCCACCGGCAGATGTAGCAATTGCTGTGACTGCGGCTAGAACGATTGCGATATTCATAGGGGAAAAGTAGCACAAATGAAAATGATTTTCATTTCCATACCCAGTATGCCCCTGCCCTATAGGCTCAGCCCATGCTTGCAATCGCCAGATTTAACGTTGCCCTAGGCGATGTCGCACATTTTGAGGCAGAGCTTTCAACTGCCCTGGATGCATTGACGCACTGTGCTGGCTTTATCAGGGGTGAATTTGGGCAGAATCTAGATGAGAGCTCACTGTGGACGTTAGTGACCTACTGGGAAAATGTCGGTTCCTATCGCAGAGCATTGAGCAATAACGATGTAAAGATGAATGCGATTCCAGTTCTTGCCAGGGCAATTGACGAGCCAGGTGCATATGAAAGGCCGTACTCAGAGTAAAATTTAGGCACGAAAGTAACACCAGTTGCTTTTCGCCGACAGCCAGCCGGACGGAGAATATTGTGGCAACGGATCGTTTAGAAAATATCGTTGGGTTATCAAAGCGTCGAGGATTTGTTTTTCCATCCTCTGAAATTTATGGCGGACTCCGAGCATCGTGGGACTACGGCCCATTAGGTGTTGAGCTAAAAAATAACGTTAAGCGCCAGTGGTGGAAGTCCATGGTCACAGGCCGCGAAGATGTTGTCGGTCTTGATTCATGTGTGATTTTGGCAAAAGAAGTATGGGAAGCATCAGGACACGTTGCAACATTTAGTGATCCTCTTACAGAGTGCACCGCATGCCATAAGCGCTATCGCGCCGATCATCTAGAAGAGGCATATGAAGCAAAGCATAAGAAAGCTCCAGCATCTCTTGCCGATATTAACTGCCCAGCATGTGGCAATAAAGGTCAGTTCACTGAACCTAAACAATTTAGTGGAATGCTCAAGACTTACCTTGGGCCAGTTGAAGATGAATCAGGGCTAGCGTTTTTACGTCCTGAAACTGCACAGGGAATCTTTATTAACTTTGATCAGGTAATGACCACATCTCGCAAGAAGCCACCATTTGGTATTGGCCAAATTGGTAAATCTTTCCGTAATGAAATTACTCCAGGAAACTTTATTTTCCGCACACGTGAGTTTGAGCAGATGGAGATGGAGTTCTTTGTAGTTCCAGGAACTGATGAAGAGTGGCATCAATACTGGATTGATACACGCATGGCTTGGTATACCGGTCTTGGAATTAACCCAGATCGTTTGCGAGTTTATGATCATCCAAAAGAGAAGTTGTCACACTATTCAAAGCGCACGGCAGATATTGAATACAAGTTTGAGTTTGCCGGCACCGAGTGGGGCGAGTTAGAAGGTATTGCCAACCGCACAGATTTTGATCTCAAAGCTCACTCAGCAGCATCTGGAAAAGACTTGTCCTACTTTGATCAAGAAAAGGGAGAGCGCTGGACTCCTTATGTGATTGAGCCTGCAGCAGGTGTTGATCGATGCACCCTGACGTTTTTAATGGACGCATTTAGCGAAGATGAAGCACCTAATAGCAAGGGCGAAATGGAAAAGCGTGCGGTGTTAAAACTAGATCACCGTTTAGCACCAATCAAGGTTGCAGTTCTGCCGCTCTCACGTAACACTGATTTATCACCAAAGGCGAGAGATCTAGCGGCTCAGCTTCGTAAGAACTGGGCAATTGATTTCGATGACTCAGGTGCTATTGGCCGTCGTTATCGTCGTCAAGATGAAATCGGTACGCCTTACTGCATCACTATTGATTTTGAGACTTTAGAGGATCATGCAGTAACAATTCGCGATCGCGACACAATGGCGCAAGAACGTATCGCCCTTGATCAGGTTGAAGCTTGGTTGGCACCGCGATTACTAGGCTGCTAAAACCTCTCCTTCTGCCACTAGCAAGTGGTGATCATTTAATTGATCCGCCGGTTGTGCTAGCTCCAATGGCAGGAATAACTAATGCACCTTTTCGCACACTTTGTCGTGAGCAAGGTGCTGGTCTTTTCGTATCTGAAATGGTTACAGCTCGCGCATTAATTGAGCGTCGCCCAGAGACTATGCGCATGATAGTTCCGGGTAAAGATGAATGGCCTCGATCTGTCCAGCTCTATAGCGTTGATCCAACAACGATGCGGGCTGCAGTAACAATGCTGGGTAAAGAAAACTTAGCTGATCACATTGATATGAACTTTGGTTGCCCAGTTCCAAAAGTTACGCGAAAAGGTGGGGGAGCAGCACTTCCCTATAAGCGCAAACTATTTTCAAATATTGTCCAAGCAGCAGTTGAAGCGGCAAAGCCTTTTGGAATTCCAGTAACGGTAAAGATGCGCATTGGTATTGATACTGATCACCACACGTATTTAGAAGCGGCGCAATCTGCAGCAGATTTAGGTGTTGCCTGGGTTGCATTGCATGCGCGCACCGCGGCGCAGATGTATGAAGGCAAAGCAGATTGGTCTGCAATTGCCAGATTAGTTGAGCATTTAGAGCCAAGCGGAGTACCGGTATTAGGCAATGGAGATATTTGGTCTGGCAATGACGCCGTAGAGATGGTGAAGCAGACTGGGTGCGCCGGAGTTGTTGTTGGTCGTGGTTGTTTAGGCAGACCGTGGTTATTTGCAGATTTAGTGAGTGCACTTGAAGGTGGAGAAAAGGAGATGCTTCCTAACCTTCACCAGGTGCGTGAAGTGATGTTTAGACATGCAAATCTCATCGTTGAGTACTTAGAGTCGCAAGATCGCGGAATGCGCGATATGCGAAAGCACATGGCCTGGTATTTAAAGGGCTTTAGAGTTGCCCGCGAAATTCGCCATGATTTAGGAATGGTTTCTTCATTAGAAGAAATGCGCGCGCTACTTGATCAATTAGAAGATCAGCCATACCCAATTGAAGTGGGCGATAAACCGCGTGGTCGCACAAGTCATGGCCGTCCACCCACATTGCCTGATGGTTGGCTAGATGACCCTGATGAACTAGTTCATGTTGAACTAGAGGATGCATTTTCGGGCGGTTAAATGTTTATCTTTAGATGGATTCGTCGCACAATCACAGTCATTGTTGTTATAGCTTTGATTGCACCTGGCTATGCCGTTTCTCAAGTATGGCGGGCTGCAAAGAATCCAATAGTGCGTAACGCTGATGTCATTGTTGTTTTAGGAGCTGCGCAGTTAAACGGTAAACCGGGTGAAGCTCTGGAAGCACGTTTGATTGAAGCAAAAAGAATCTTTGATTTAGGGTACGGGCCAACAATTATTACCGTAGGTGCAGGTGCACCAGGTGATCGGACTACCGAGGCCGCGTCAGGAAAATATTGGTTGCGCACACATGGAATACCCTCTGCGAAGATAACAGCAATTGAAGAAGGTAGAGATACGTTAACTAGCACCAAAGCTTATGCAGCAGTAATGAAAAAACGATATGTCAGTGATGTCATTATTGTTACTGATCCTTATCACTGCAAACGTGCAATGACTATGGCAAATGATCAAGGGGTAGTGAGCACTTGTTCACCAGTTCAAAGTGGCCCCAATACGATTTCTGCCTCAAGTTATAAGTATTTACTGCGCGAAGCTGGGGCGTATTTGGTCTATATAACTGTGGGTCGACGTGGTATTCAAGTCAGTGATCATTTACCCGGCGCTGATATCGTGACTAAGGTTATACCGTGACCTATAACGAGCATGATGAGGAGCGCTTTTTTGATGAACCAGCAAAGCGTGCTGGGCGAACAGAGTTCATGCGCGATCGTGCACGAGTTATTCATTCAGCTGCGCTACGCCGTTTAGCTGCAAAGACTCAAGTAGCAGTGCCTTGGGAAAATGATTTTCAACGCACTCGTTTATCTCATTCACTAGAGTGCGCACAAATTGGTCGTGAACTTGGTGAATCACTGGGTGCAGATCCAGATTTACAAGACACCGCATGTCTTGCCCACGATTTAGGACATCCGCCTTTTGGTCACAATGGTGAAGAAGCATTAGCAGCGATTGCATCAGATTTTGGTGGCTTTGAAGGAAATGCGCAAAGCTTTCGTTTATTGGTGCGCCTTGAAGCAAAAACTCTTGATGCCCAAGGAAACAGCGTCGGATTGAACTTAACCCGTGCATCTCTAGATGGTGCAACAAAGTATCCATGGCAACGTTCTCAGAATCCACGCAAATTCGGTGTTTATGAAGATGATGTCGAAGTTTTTAACTGGATGCGCGAAGGTGCGCCAGTCGATAAAAAATGTATTGAAGCCCAGATCATGGATTGGTCAGATGATTGTGCATATTCCGTGCACGATCTAGAGGATGCGATTTTTGCTAATCAAATTTCAGTGAAGAATTTTGAAACTGACTTTGAAGATCTTTATACAGTTATGGTTCGCGACTATGGCAGTGATGCATCCCAACAAGAAGCAGTAGATGCCCACAAACGCTTATCAGCTCTATCTGCTTGGCCACATTATTATGATGGATCTCATCGCTCCCTTGCACGGTTAAAGGATTCAACAAGTCAACTCATTGGTCGCTTTGTTCTAGCGGCAGAGTTAGAAACGCGTAAAATTAACGGTGATGGTCCACTTTCTCGCTATAGCGCAGATCTTGAAATCCCACGTGAGCAAATTGTTGAAGTGGATTTCCTAAAGGCCATTGCAGGGCACTACTTAATCAATGCTGCGCACTCACAAGATCGTTATGCCAAGCAGCAGGTAATTATCAGCGAACTCGTTGAAATGCTACGCGCTAGCGCACCACAGGAACTCGATTCCTTTTTCCTCAAAAGTTGGAATGAAGCGGCAGATGAAATGGCTCGTATGCGCGTGATTATTGATCAAGTTGCAGCCTTAACCGACCCTGGCGCATATGCCCTTCATGCCCGTTTGTTGGCTCCTCGTTAAGATGGACCTATGAGCGGTCGCATTCGAGACGAAGATGTTGCATACATCCGTGATCGCGCACCCATTGATGAAATCGTAGGGGAGTACGTTCAATTAAAAAGCGCCGGTGGTGGACAAAAGAAAGGCCTTTGTCCTTTTCACGATGAGAAATCTCCTTCGTTTCACGTAACGCCGAGCAAAGGTTATTTCCACTGCTTTGGTTGCCAAACGGGCGGTGATGTCATTGCTTTCTTAATGAAAATAGACCATCTGACTTTTACTGAAACTATTGAACGCCTTGCAGATCGCATGGGATACACATTGCGCTATGACGAAGGTGGTCCATCGACACCAGCATTCTCGGCCGGTGCTAGATCACGACTCATTGCAGCAAACACCGAAGCGGCACGTTTTTATCAAGAACAACTCAATACTTCTCCTGATGCCGCGCACGGTAGAGATTTACTCACCAAACGCGGTTTTGATAAAGAAGCGTGTATGCAATTTGGTGTGGGATTTGCACCAGACGAATGGGATGCGTTGACGAAGCATTTGCGAGCACAGGGTTACAGCATCGATGAACTTGAAATAGCTGGACTTTCAAAGATGGGACAGCGCGGGCCTATCGATAGATTCCGCAATCGCTTAACCTGGCCGATAAGAGATATCTCTGGAGATGTTGTTGGTTTTGGTTGCCGAAAACTTGCAAGTGATGAAGAAGATCAGGGTCCTAAATATCTCAATACTCCAGAGACACCCGTCTATAAAAAGAGCCAAGTTCTCTATGGTTTAGATGCTGCTAAAAAAGAGATTGCAAAGAAGCGCCAGGCCGTCATTGTTGAGGGATATACCGATGTTATGGCCGCTCAATTAGCTGGCATCACAACTGCAGTAGCAACATGTGGCACAGCCTTTGGCGCTGACCACATCCGTATTTTGCGGCGATTGCTGATGGATGATGATTCATTTAGAGGAGAAGTAATTTTTACTTTCGATGGTGATGCTGCCGGGCAAAAGGCCGCTCTTCGTGCATTTAGTGAAGATCAAAAGTTTGTCACTCAAACATTTGTGGCTGTCGAGCCAGATGGTTTAGATCCATGCGAACTACGCCAACAAAAAGGTGATTTAGCTCTGCGCGATCTCATTGCCCGCAGAGTTCCACTCTTTGAATTTGCCATCCGCGCCGAACTTGCACATCACAAATTAGATAGTGCTGAGGGCCGCGTCAATGCTCTTAATGCTGCAGCACCCTTAGTTGCACAGATTCGCGATAAATCACTACGCCCTGAGTACACTCGCCTACTTGCTGGCTGGCTTGGCACAGAGGTTGAAATAGTTTCAAAGGCTGTTGCCCAAGGCGTCAAAAACCAACCTAAAATTAGCGAAACTATTGAGCCAACAACGCAAGAAAATAGTAATTGGCGACCTGATCCCAATGAAGCACGTTTGATATTAGAGCGTGAAGTTTTAAAAGCCAGGTTACAGGAGGCATCACTTTTCACTGGAACGTTATGGAGTGATATCGAACCAGGTGCATTTACGCATCCTGCTTACAAAGAACTGAGAAAAACCATAGATGAGTCCCCAGTAATTACATCTGAAACCATCAGTGATGAGAGAATCAAAACTTTGTTTACCGAGTTAACAGTTGAACCAATTCGCGCCGATGGAAGACCTAGCACTGCCTATGTTGAGAGCATCGTTGCGCGCTTGCGTGAAGTTGCAATTTCTCGCTCTATTGCAGAACTCAAATCGTCGTTGCAAAGACTTAACCCTCTTGAAAATGAAATTGAATACAACGCAGCTTTTGCCCAATTAGTTGCCCTGGAAAGTGCCCGCCGAAATCTGCATGATTTGGCGCTCGGGGGCCTTTAAGAACCCTCAATTTCAGCCAAGGCCTGTGCGTGCGCTAGAGTTTGCGCTCTATTGATCCCTGATAGCTCAACGGCAGAGCAGTCGACTGTTAATCGACAGGTTCTTGGTTCGAATCCAAGTCAGGGAGCTTTTCTACTCGGCCTTTTCTCAGGCCAACCTTTACTATGCATCTCATGGGCATGATTAAGAGTTATGTGCGCACGGCCAATTTGTCGTGGCGCAATCAAGCCCCAGCTTTTCGAATCATGCGCCTCTGGCTTGGAATCACATGGATTTATGCTGGTTGGGATAAAGCAAGTGATTCAGGTTATCTTAAAGCCGGCTCTTCTACTTATATAGGAACACAGCTATCTGGATTTTCAACTCAATCTCCATTGGGTTTTGCTTTCAATAAATTAATTGAGCATGCCACCTTGGTGGGTGGCTTTGTGATGATCTCTGAGTTTGCAATTGGACTAGCCACACTTGCCTGGGTTGCACCGCGTTTGGCAGCGTTCGGTGGGTTTTTGATGTCGCTAGGTTTGTGGCTTGCTGATACTTTTCATGTCTCTCCCTACTTCTTGGCAAGTAATACGGCATATGCAGTTTTGTGGTTATCTTATTTATTAGCGCTAGTTGGAAACAATAAACGAAAGGGCTTTAACATGTCATTAGAACGTCGCAGCGTATTACGCGTTGGAATCACTGGGGCTCTAGCAGTTGCATTTGCAGGAGTAGGCAAGCTATTTGCTAAAGCTGCACCAGCAACAAGTGATGTGGCCGCAAGTAAAGGTGCAAAAATTGTTAAGCTTGCATCACTTAAAGTTGGAGGTAACTATAACTTTGTTGCCGGCAATGG
>CALBFE010000021.1 GCA_937888825.1 uncultured Actinomycetes bacterium
CAAGATAGATTAAAACGGTAGGCGCAGAGCCTTCACCATTGATGATGTCAGTAATGAGAGAACTCAATATCAGAGCACTAATGACAATTGCCGCAGACCAAGAAATCGCTGCGACAACTGCTACGAATAAAACTCTGCGGCTACCACTCCTTGAGAGCAATAGCCGCAGATCCGAAGATTTCACTTATGCAGGCTATGACTTACCGCATCGAGCACGCCATGTTCCGGATTCATGATTTGAGATGCACTAACACGCTTTCTAAATACCCAATAGGTCCAACCCTGATAAATCAGAACTAGTGGAGTCATAACTACTGCAACTACCGTCATCACTTTAAGTGTGTAATCGGTGCTAGATGCATTAGTTATCGTTAAATCGAACTGTGAGCCGAGTGAACTAGGCATCACACGTGGATATAGAGCATAGAAAAGCGTTGAAACAAACACTGCGATAGTTCCAGCTGAGAATATAAATGCCCAACCTTCACGACCCATGAAGTTCGCCGCCATACCTGCCACCCATAGAAGTGCCACGATGATGGAGAGAGTTAATACACGTGCATTAATCTCTGGCAGCATCAGATTCGTCCAGGCTAAGAATCCAACTGCAGCAACTGCTGCAACGAGACCTGAAATTTTTGCAATCGCCTGGGCACGAACTCGAATCTCTCCCGCTGTTTTCAGAGAAAGAAAGACTGCGCCATGGGTAAGGAAGACCGTAAGAGTCACAACGCCACCCAAAAGTGCGTATGGGTGAAGCAAATTGAAGAATCCGCCTGTGTACTCAAGTGAGCCAGTGGCCGCTCTTTCAATGGGAACTCCACGAACGATATTTGCAAAGGCAACGCCCCAGAGAAGTGCTGGAATTGCGCTACCAATGAAAATAGCTACATCCCAACGCTGACGCCATTGGGCCTTGCCATACTTACTGCGATATTCAAATGCAACGCCGCGAACAATGAGTGAGACCAAAATCAGAAATAGCGGTAGGTAAAAACCGCTAAACAATGTCGCATACCACTCAGGGAATGCCGCGAAAGTTGCTCCACCTGCGACAAGTAACCAAACCTCATTACCGTCCCATACTGGTCCAAGAGTTGTTAGAACTGCTCGGCGATCAGCTTCATTTTTCGAAACTGCTCGAACAAGCATTCCAACACCAAAGTCAAAGCCTTCAAGAATGAAGTATCCAACCCATAGAACTGCAATTAGCAAAAACCATGTTGTTTGAAATGTCATTTCTATACCCCTTTCCTAATAGGCCATCACTAGTTGTTTGTCTTCACTTCCACCAAGTTGTGGATCTGCATAATCAAACTCTTCTGCAGGTCCCATCTTGATTACTCTCAAAGTGAGTCCTACTTCAATAATTGCAAGGACTCCATACAAAAGAGTGAAGACAATCATTGTGAACAAAACCGCTCCAGCAGAAACAACTGCGCTGACGCCATCTTCAGTTTTGATAAGTCCAAAGACTGCCCATGGTTGGCGTGCTGTTTCAGTAAATATCCAACCGAAGGAGATTGACAGAAGTGGAATGAATGGAAGTGAATACATAGCCGGTGCGAACCACTTACCTTTGGGAGTTGCCCCACGGCGTAGTCCACGCATAGCAAGCAATATGAATAACACACCCAGGAATCCAAAACCAATCATTAATCGGAATGACCAATAGGCCAGTGGCACATTTGGTGTGTAATCCCCAGGCCCATATTGAGCATCGTATTTAGCCTCTAAATCATTAACTCCCTCAACGACGCCATTGAAATTTCCTGTTGATAGGAATGAAAGCATTGAAGGAACACCAATCTGAAATACAGATTTAGATCCATCTAATGTCCCAATTGTTAACAAGGAGAAAGGCGCATTCGCCTGAGTGCTATAGAGGGCTTCGGCTGCTGCCATTTTCATAGGTTGTTGTTCTGTCATTACTCGTGAAGTTATGTCCCCAGTGATGAACACCAGGACAAAACTGACCAACATTGTGATTGCACCTAATTTGAAGGTTGAGCGTGCAAGGAGCTCATCCTTCTTTTTGATAATTAGGTATGCAGAAATTCCTGCCATAAAGGCACCACCAGCAAATGCTGCTGATGGAATTGTGTGAAGAAACTCTGTAATCGCAGTTTTCTGTGTCAGAACGGCTTTTATGTCAACGAGCTCTGCTCGGCCCTTTTCAGCATTGATTACATATCCCACTGGATGTTGCATCCAAGCATTAGCTGCCAAAATAAAGTAAGCAGAAAGTATGGTGCCTGTTGCAGCTAACCAAATGCTTGCAAGGTGCAACTTTTTCGGTAGTCGATCCCAACCAAAGATCCACAGTCCTAAGAACGTGCTCTCTAGGAAGAATGCAAGTAAACCTTCAATTGCAAGTGGTGCACCGAAAATATCTCCGACGAAACGGCTATATGAGGACCAGTTCATACCGAACTGAAACTCTTGAACAATTCCTGTTACAACACCGATGGCAAAGTTAATGAGAAATAACTTGCCGAAAAATTTAGTGGCGCGCAGATATTCCAGCTTGCCAGTGCGATACCAAGCAGTTTGCAGGCCTGCGACAAGAAAGCCCAGGCCGATAGTGATTGGTACGAATAAGAAGTGATAAACGGTTGTGATGGCGAACTGCCATCTGGCTAGATCTAAGGAGTTCATGAAACCCTTTTCCCCGATTCTGAACCGCTTTTGCC
>CALBFE010000022.1 GCA_937888825.1 uncultured Actinomycetes bacterium
ACCACAGTTCCAAATAGAACATAGTGGAAGTGAGCAACGACGAAGTAGCTAGCAGATACTGCAAAATCAAGTGGAGGTGAAGCAAGAATAATTCCTGTTAAACCACCGAATAAGAAAGTAACAAGGAAGCCCATTACCCAGAGCATTGGAGTTTCAAAAGTAACGTGACCACGCCACATCGTGCCGATCCAGTTGAAGAACTTCACACCAGTTGGAACGCCGATAAGGAAAGTCATGAATGAGAAGAACGGCAAGAGAACTTGTCCTGTTGCAAACATATGGTGAGCCCATACTGAAACAGAGAGTGCGGCAATTGCGATAGTTGCAGCAATTAAACCTTTGTATCCAAAGATTGGCTTGCGACTAAATACCGGCAAAATCTCTGTAGCAATGCCAAAGAATGGCAGGGCCAAGATATACACCTCGGGGTGTCCAAAGAACCAGAACAAGTGCTGGAACAACATTGCTCCACCGTTTGCTGGATCAAAAAGATGCGTTCCATAAATGCGATCTGCTTCAAGCCCTAGTAGAGCTGCAGCTAGTGGAGGGAAAGCAAGGAGAACAAGGATTGAAGTCAGCAATACGTTCCATGAAAAGATCGACATACGAAACATCGTCATACCTGGTGCGCGCATTGTGAAAATTGTTGTAATGAAGTTAACGCCGCCCAGAATTGTTCCAATACCGCTTACTGCAAGGCCTAGTAACCAGAGGTCTGCGCCAATACCCGGTGAATATGTTGCATTTGAAAGTGGAACATAAACCGTCCAACCAAATGAAGCTGCTCCCCCAGGTGAGAGGAATCCGGCAAATGCCATGATGCCGCCAAAGAGGTAGAGCCAGTAAGAGAGCATGTTAAGTCGTGGGAAAGCCACATCAGCTGCGCCAATTTGTAGCGGCATGATGACGTTTGCAAAACCCACGAATAATGGTGTTGCAAACATGAGCAACATAATCGTTCCGTGCATGGTGAAAATCTGGTTGTACTGCTCGGCGCTCAAGAACTGCATTCCTGGACGTGCCAACTCTGAACGAAGCAACAGGGCTAGAACGCCACCTATGAGAAACCAAGCAAAAGATGTCGTTAGATACAGATAGCCGATTGTCTTGTGATCAGTAGATGTAACCCACTTGACGAAGGCTCTGCCCTTTTTAGGCTCAAGCACTGTCGATTGAGCAACGGTTGGACGGTCTGCATATGTTGTCATGCTTGACTCCCCTTAAAGGTTTCAAGATAAGCCTGATACTGCACTGGAGTAACAACGCGAACTGTAAAGAGCATCTGCGAGTGATTTCTTCCGCACAAAATATTGCAACGTCCTGGATAGTCGCCCAGCTTGTTAGCGGTGAACTCCAAATGGTTAGTAACTCCTGGCAAATTCTGCATCTGAATCATGAATGCTGGAATCCAGAATCCGTGAACAACGTCATTAGATGTGATCGTGTATCGAACCTTTTCGCCAAGTGGAACATAGAGAACAGGTGCTTGAGCAGGTGTTCCTGTAACAAGAGCGCCAGGACCAGCTTCTGGATAACCGAATTGCCACGACCATTGAATTCCTTCAACGGTGATTTCATGCTTATACGTATCTGTCTTAGCCGAAATTATTGTTTCCTTTTTGGCTGTGTAATAAAAAAGAACAGCCACGATGATGAAAGGAATGATTGTGTAGAGAATTTCGACTGGAATGTTGTACTGAGTCTGCTTAGGAAACTCTGGACTATCTTTTTTCAGGCGATGAAAAACTGCTGGCCATAGAATTAAAATTAATGTAAATACTCCGACGACACCGGCGGCAATCCATGCCCCTTGCCATAGTGATAGAGATTGATCATTAACACTTGTTAGTCCCTCTTCAAAGCCAAGGCCTGAAACTTTTGAGCAACCTGTAAGCAGCAGGGCCGGGCTCAGAAAGAGCAGTCCACGAAGGAACTTAAGCGTTGTTGACGACATAGGGTTAAGGATAGAGCGCAAAGCACGCTTGCGTAGCATCGGCTTAAGGGGCCACCCTCGTGGTTCGTGTCACAGAGTTTTAGCTCTTAAAAACTAACGTGCGGCGCTATTTCTGCTGCCGCTTCTGCCCCATACGACTCATCAAAGCGGGCAAGGAACTCGGCACTGGTAAAGCGATATTCCTGGGTTCCCATGGTCTCTATGACATAGGTGGCAATTAAAGAACCTAACTGAGCGCATCTCTCATGGCTCAAACCCCAAGCAAGGCCTGCGATAAAGCCAGATCTAAATGAATCGCCCACACCTGTCGGATCTGTCTTTGATTTCTCCTGTGGCACGCCTACTTGAACGAATTCTCCGGCCGCACTTTCCACCTTTGCACCCTTTGAACCCAGGGTCACAACTCGGATCTTCACATGCTCCAAAATCTCGCGATCACTCCAGCCCGTCTTTTGCATGGCTAGGGCTAGCTCGTATTCATTCAGGAAAAGATAAGAAGCGCCATCAATTAAAAGCTTGATCTCTTCCCCACTCATACGTGCCATTTGCTGGGAAGGATCTGCGGCAAATGGAATGCCTTCTTTGCGACAGACGTCAGAGTGGTGCAACATCGCTTGGGGATCATCTGGTGAAATAACGACCATGTCGAAGCGACCAGTTTTTTCCATAATGGGAGCTAATTCGATATTACGGGCTTCACTCATTGCACCTGGGAAAAAGGATGCGATCTGATTGAGATCATCATCAGTTGTGACCATAAAGTGGGCGGTATACAAAGTCGTTGAAACTAATGCGTGAGAAGTGTCGACGCCGTGGCGAGAAAGCCAGGCTTCATAATCTGCCCAGTCTTTACCTACGGCTGCGATGAGAACTGGATTTAATCCAAGGGTTCCCATGCCGTAACAGATATTGGCCGCACATCCTCCGCGACGAACATCCAGGCTATCTACTAAAAATGAGAGTGAGACTTTTTCTAATGAACCGGCGACAAATGAATCAGTGAACTTTCCGGAGAAAGTCATTAAATGATCTAAGCCAACTGATCCCGCTACCCCGATTTTCATGTAGCGATACTAGGGCCTCTTTTTGGCTTTATTAGTTAAATGAATCGCCGCATGCACAAGAGCCTGCTGCATTTGGGTTATCAATTGTGAAGCCTTGCTTTTCGATGGTGTCAACGAAATCAACAGTTGCTCCCATCAAGTAAGGATCGCTCATCTTGT
>CALBFE010000023.1 GCA_937888825.1 uncultured Actinomycetes bacterium
GAGGACTTAAAATCCTCCCAGTGTGGGTTCGACCCCCACTCGGGGCACCACCTTCGCATCGCCCGGGAATCTTCTAGGCCCTAAACTTGTTATGCATGGCAAACCACCAGAGGTTCTGGTGGCACTACAAAAGGAGAGAAAAGATATGCGCAGTTCAAACCCTGTTCTTGGACGGGCGTTTAATCAGCGTGGATACGCTGCATTTGATCCGAGCACAATTAACTCAGACCCAGCAGCGATGGAAGATCTTTATAACGCACCTGCTGCATCATCACAGCGCACAGGTCGCATGACGATTGACGATGTAGTCACTCGTACCGGAATTTTATTTGCAGTTCTAGTCTCCGTTGGCGCAGTTGCATGGACACTTAACCTTGGCGGCGGGGCAATGATGCTCGGTGTCTTTGGTGGTTTCGCACTTGCCATGGTGAATAGCTTTAGCAAAACCGTTAAACCAGCCCTAGCGATTGCTTATGCAGCTTTTCAAGGTTTGGCACTTGGAACAATTAGCAACATATATAACTCTGTATATGCAGGAATTGTTAGCCAAGCAATCATCGTAACTATCTGTGCATTCACAGGAATGCTCTTTGCTTATAAGAGCGGGCGCATCCGTGTGACACCTAAGTTCACTAAGGTGCTCATGACTGCATTGATCGGCTACCTCGTACTCGCTCTGCTTTCATTCGTTGGTTCATTCTTTGGTGCAAGCATCTATAACATCGGTGGTCTTGGTTTAATCATGGCAGCTGGCGGAATGATTCTTGCTAGCTTCTTCTTGATTCTAGATTTTGATCAGATTCAAAAGGGAATCAATGCCGGAGCCCCAGAATCAGAGTCATGGCGTGCTGCTTTTGGTTTGATGGTCACAATCGTGTGGCTATATCTAGAAGTTCTGCGTCTGCTTTCAATCTTGCGCGGCAACGACTAATTAGAGATCTTCATCGAGGGGCCTCAGGTTATTAACCTGGGGCTCTTCGACATTTCTGGTCTCTGGTATTTGATAGACCAAGGCAAGTGCAATTACAAAGATTGCAGCCGATAAACCAAATGCAGCGCGGTAGGAATAGAGATCTGACACCGCCCCAATAATGATTGGCCCAACCATCATTCCGGCATCTCCTGCCATCTGAAAGATTGCAATTACCTTGCCACCTTTGCCCTTAATGACATCGCCCACAATGCTGGCCGGAGTGGTTGATAGAAAAGCCCCACCAAAACCAAGGACAGCCATTGCGAGTAAATACATCCATACATGAACTGAGACTGTAAGTAAGAGAACTCCTAGCAATACAACTTGTGCGCCGATTATTGATGCCGCACGGCGACCTTTTTCATCAGAGTATCTACCAGCGCGCAGCAGTACTGCTCCCTGAATAATTGCAGAGAGTGCAAGGCCATAACCAACAAATACAGTTGTGGAGTTCAACTCCTCAGTAACAAAGATCGGCAAGATAGATGCACGCAGCCCAAAGAAGACCCAACTACCAATAAAGGCCAACACAAGTGCGATTCGATACGGCTTCATTGCTAGAGCTTCACGCACAGTGGTGTGATCAGATGTGTCTGTGTTGATACCCCTCTTGCCAATTTTCTCACCTTTGAGGAAAAAGAAAGCGACAGCCCCTGAACAAAGTAGTAATACTGAATAAACAAAAAAAGGCGCACGAAGTGAAATAACTGAAAGTAATCCACCTATTGCAGGACCTGCGATGCCACCGAGAAGAAATGAACCTTGATAGACCGATTGAGCGCGACCACGATGGGCGTCATCAACAGATCGCATAATCACTGATCCCGCAGCAACTGAAAACATTGATGAACCAAGACCACCAGCTGCACGGAAAAAGAGAAGCTGTTCATAGCTTTGGGCAAGACCAGCTAAGAATGTGAAGAGAGAGACCATAAAAACACCGGAAGAAAAGACTGCGCGCTCACCAAATTTATCCACCAACGTGCCAGAGATTAGACCTGAGGCAAAGCGAGTGATTGCAAAAACTGAAACCATTAACCCAATTGCTGCGTTATTAACGCCAAAAGACTTAGCAAAAACGGGGATAGCAGGTAATACGATGCCAAAACCAACGGCAACAAAAAAGGATGCCGCAACAAGTATGGAAACTTCCCGCGGTAGATCCTTAAATGGAGATTGCATTAACCCAGTGATTCTCCAGCTGCATCTTCACGTGCTGCGGCGTAGTCCTGGGTTGTGCGAAGGGGGGTCTCACGTAGCATGAAGGCCAGTACTAATCCCAACAACGTAACTGGTGCGGCTGCATAGAAAACGACATGGAATGAGTTCACGAAAGCCTCTAAGGCAGTGTTTTTAATAACCGGCGGAAATGTCTTTAACATAGCAGTGTTATTTGTAAGAGTTGCTAGCTGAGAAGTATCAAAGCCAGCCAAAGCACTTGGATTAGTTTTAGCTAAATCACCAAAACCAGATGCCATGTAGTGGGCAACACGGTTAGTCAAAATACTCCCAAAGATCGCTGTTCCAAAGACTGAGCCAAGAGAACGGAAGAAAGTATTAGAGCTAGTTGCAATGCCCATATCTTTGAATTCAACAGCATTTTGTAGGGCGATAACAATGGTCTGCATAGATAGACCAAGACCAGCTCCCACCATGATCGCATAAATTGAAATCTGCCAATAAGACGTATCAATCTCTAAACGGGTCATAAGCAAGATACCAACAGTCATAATCGCTGTGCCCATGATTGGAAAGCGCTTGTAGTGGCCATGCTTTGAGATCATTTTGCCTGAAACAATTGAAGTTGAAACAATTCCAAGCATCAAAGGAATCAATTTCAGCCCAGCCTCAGTTGCGCTGTAGCCCCTAACAACCTGGAAGTAGAGAGGCAACATAATGATTGCACCAAACATTCCAGCACCGATTACTGCGCCAAGGGCTGATGTGAGCGAGAAAGTATGGTTTTTAAATAGGTAGAGAGGAAGGATTGGCTCTTTAACTTTTCCTTCCCAGAATAAAAACAGAACTGCTAAGACAACTCCTACCACTGCATAAGAAACAGTGCGGCTATCGCCCCAGCCATATTGAGGGCCATAGATAGAAGCTGAAAGCAGAATCAAGCAGACAGAGGCAACCATTAGTACAGCGCCTAAATAATCAATCGAATGATCTCGCTTGACCTTAGGGATGTGTAATACAGCTGAAGTAATAATGAGTGAAGCGATTCCGATTGGCAGGTTAATGTAGAAAATCCAACGCCATCCAGTAATGCCAAGGATCTGTGTGTGATCAGAGAAGAACCCACCAAGAAGTGGACCGGCAACTGAAGACAAGCCCCAGACTGCGCCAAAATAACCCTGATACTTACCGCGCTCGCGTGGAGGAACTATGTCTCCAATAATCACGAAAGTAAGTGCCATCAATCCGCCAGCACCAACACCCTGCAACGCTCGAGTTGCAATTAGCTGTTCCATGTTTTGTGATGCACCTGCGAGTAATGAACCCAATAAGAAGGTAACGATTGCGAACTGGAACACAATACGGCGGCCATAGATATCTGAAATCTTTCCGTATAGCGGGGTAGATGCAGTTGAAGTAAGTAGGTAGGCAGTAACAACCCATGTGTAGTGGTTAAGACCATCAAACTCTTCAACAATATTTTTAAGGGCTGTGGAAACGATTGTTTGATCTAAGGCGGCCAGGAGCATTCCAGTCATAAGGCCGCCCAAGATGATCATGATTTCCTTGTGGGTGTGGGCCTTAGCTGATGCGTTAAGAGGTGGGTTTTTGGACATAAGGGTAAGGTTATCGCGTGAAGTCAGTGATAGCCGACCATCTAGTCAAGACCTATCGCAATGGCGAGGTTAAAGCCCTGGATGATTTATCGCTAGATGTTGAAGAAGGCACAGTTTTAGGCGTATTAGGGCCCAATGGCGCCGGTAAAACAACAACTGTGAGAATACTTGCAACGCTATTAAAACCTGATTCAGGTATCGCAACTGTTGCAGGAATCGATGTAATCAAACATCCTGACAAAGTGCGTGAACTTATTGGTTTATCTGGTCAATACGCAGCAGTTGATGAGACATTAACTGGCTGGGATAACTTAGTGATGTTTGGTCGTTTGTATCATTTAGGTAAATCGGCTTCCGTAAAGCGGGCTGAGGAACTACTGGAGAGATTTTCACTGACCGATAGTGCTCGCCGTCCTATCAAAACGTATTCAGGTGGAATGCGCCGCCGCTTAGATTTAGCTGCATCTTTAATTGTTCAACCCAAAGTTCTATTTTTAGATGAACCAACAACTGGCCTTGATCCACGTGGTCGCCAAGAGATGTGGGAAGTGATTCAAGAGCTAGTGAAAGGTGGCGTAACTCTTCTATTAACCACTCAATACCTAGAAGAAGCTGATCAATTAGCAGATGAGATTGCTGTTATTGATCACGGAAAAGTTATTGCTCGCGGAACCTCAGATGCTTTGAAAAAGCAGGTCGGCGGAGAGCGCTTAGAGATAACCGTTGAAAATGTTGATATTGCAAAAACCCAAGAGATCGTTGCTCGAATCAGCACAAGTGCAATTCATACAGATATTCGCACTATTTCAGCACCGGTAACGACGGGATCTATTGCTCTTATGGAGGCACTGCGCGCTCTGGATGAAGCGAAAATCCATCCTCTTGACATTGCTCTTAAGCGCCCATCCCTAGATGATGTGTTCTTATCTCTGACTGGCCATGTGGCAGAAGAAACTGTTGCAGAACCGATAAAGAAAAAGAGGGG
Organism: uncultured Actinomycetes bacterium; assembly: GCA_937888825.1. Taxonomy (GTDB): domain Bacteria; phylum Actinomycetota; class Actinomycetes; order Nanopelagicales; family Nanopelagicaceae; genus Planktophila. Next base: position 4,754 of record CALBFE010000023.1, read on the forward strand.
GGGCAAGAAGTGAAATACATAATCAGTGATGTCATGACAATTACTAAGCGACAACTGCTCCAGCTTGCCCGAATCCCTGAAGTTCTAGTTTTCTCAACTATTCAGCCAGTGATGTTTGTGCTCCTTTTCCGTTTTGTCTTTGGCGGCTCAATTTCTACTGGTCAGCCAGGGGGATATGTGCAGTTATTGATGCCTGGAATCTTCGTTCAGACTGTGGCATTTACCTTAGCTGCAACAGCAGTTGGCTTAGCTGAAGATATGAAGAAAGGCTTGATTGATCGCTTTAGATCTCTGCCAATTTCCAGAGGCGCAGTTGTTATTGGTCGCACCTTCGGAGACGCGCTTCTTAATATTTTAGTTCTAACTGTTATGGCATCTGCTGGATATGCCGTGGGTTGGCGTCCAACATCAGGGGGGTTCTCAATCTTCTTAGCTTTCCTATTTCTCTTTATGTTTGGTTATGCACTTTCATGGATTGGTATCTATGTTGGCTTAGCCGTTAAAGAGGCACGAACTGTGCAGAGCGTGGGTTTCTTAGTTACTTTCCCACTGACTTTTCTTTCTAATGCATTTGCTCCAACAACTGGAATGCCTAGAGCGCTGCAGTACTTTGCTGAATGGAACCCAGTCTCATCAATGGTGGCTGCTTGCCGTCAGCTTTTTGGTTTGAAAAATGAGTTTGGGGCAACAGCTAGCTCTTGGCCAAGTCAGCACCCACTAGAGACGTCTTTGATATATATGGTGTTGCTGATGGTGATATTTATTCCACTCAGTATTAGAAAGTATAAAAATACTTCTCTTTAAGAGTAAAACTCGGCAGCCTTAATAACTACCTTTATTTCACGCCCATTAGGTGCGGTGTATGAAACTGTAGAACCAATCTCTGCGCCCATCACTGCTGCACCCAGCGGTGATTTCTCGCTATAGACATCGAGATCACCTGAAGCGATTTCACGTGAACCTAATAGAAACTTCATTTCATCTCCTGCAATCTCTGCAGTAACAACCATGCCTGCGCCAACTTTGCCATCGGCAGCAGCGGGTGGAGTTCCAATGTGAGCATTTTCTAACATCTGCTTGAGCTGGCGAATACGCGCTTCCATCTTGCCTTGCTCATCGCGAGCAGCGTGGTAACCACCGTTTTCTTTCAAGTCACCTTCAGCACGTGCAGATTCAATCTTTGCAGTGATTTCTTTGCGGCCATGCTTTTCAAGGTTTTCTAATTCGGCACCCAAACGATCTGCAGCTTCCTGCGTTAACCATGTCTGTGTGCTCATAAGGCGTAAAGGTACTAGGTGGGTATAGCTGCCTACAACTTATTTAATACGACAGGCAACCACATCAGCGTTAACGCCCTGGCTACGCGTAGGAATATCAGTGTTTTTCTGTACTACTGCAAGACCAGGGCCTATTTCATCTTCAATCTGTCCCACCACAGTTTTATCGTAATCCCTGGCAACCAAAGTGCAGGTAATAACCTGGTCTTTATCTTTTCGGACTACTTCATATCTAATAGACATTTCACGATCAGTGGTGGCCGTAAATGAAATAACAGAAAAACGGATGTCGGGGTTTGAATGGTGAAGACCTACCCACACCAACCAGCTGATTCCTATGACGGCGATAACAACGGCCGGGGCCACCCACCCTCTAGTCGGGCGCACGCCATAGCGATCCTCGTAGGAGAACTCAGGACCTGATTGCATGCCATGATTATGCCATGCAAAAAAACTTTGAGATGAGTGTTGCCGGCTCCTTAACTATTGCGATTCTGATTATCGCTGTAGTTTTCTTGATGCGCAGTTTCTATAAGCGCTTTATGGGTGTTGATCGAAGCGATGACGGCGCAGACCAGTAACTCCTTTCTCTCTAAAGTTGGTCAAGTTGTAGCAGTCTTACTTATTGTTTCCCTCTTTTTCGCACTGGGCTTATGGCAGTTAGATCGAGCAAAAGCTTTAAAGCAAAGTTTGGTAACCGCTACTGCAGTTGATACGAATATCGTTCCACTCACATCTATTGCCACTGCAAGGCAGCCTCTTTCACCCGAGGCCATGAATCGGGCGGTCGAATTTTCAGGAAACTATGTTGCAACCTATAGAGCACCTAACCAAGCCGATGGTGATGAGCAGGTCAGTGATTGGGAAGTTGGCTTACTTCAAGTAGGAACTAATCAAGGGATTTTGGTTGTGAAGGGTTTGTGGTCAGAGCGATTAGTCAATCCAGATATTTCAATGGCCATGGTGATAGATATCAAGGGACAGCTACGTGCTTCTCAGTCTGAAGATCATGCAGTCAATGGTGATGGTGCAATTTCGCGCCTAGATAGTTCAGTGATTGTGGGATTAACTGATTTAGATTTATTTGATGGTTATGTGATGGCATCTTCTGAATCACGCAATGGCGATGAGTTCACTCGCCAGCGCCTCACCCCAGAGAAGTTAAGCTCTCGAGTCTCAGGCTATTACTGGCAGCACATCTCTTATGTGGTGATCTGGTGGCTTATGGCAGGCGTGGTGCTTTACCTTCCCTTCTATCGCCGTAGAGTTAAGCCATGAAATCAAGCCTCAAGCGTTTTCGAGTAATGGCAATCGTCTCTGGTGTTATGTCACTTCTACTCTGGTTTGTTTATATGCCCATCAAATACCTATTTGATCTACCAGATCTGCACAGTGCAATTGTGTGGATCCCTATGGTGCACGGCTACCTCTACCCAATCTATATCTTGACCGCCCTGCAGTTCTCAGTCAAAGCCCGTTGGCCCTTGATGAAGATGTTGGGCCTGCTTCTAGCTGGAACTCTTCCAGTTGCCTCACTGATTGCCGAACGCAGAGTTGTTCGCCGTTATTCGTAAACTCATAAAATCTGCGCTCTATCCACTCTATGAGTGGCGATTAGTTCGAGCATTAGATTTCTCAAAGACACCCCACCACGTTGGCGTGATTCTGGACGGCAATCGCAGGTGGGCAAAAGCTAATCCCAGTAACGGTGATCCCAACGGCCACAAGGCCGGGGCTAATAAAATCATCGAGTTTTTGGGTTGGTGTGATGATGCCGATGTTCGGGTTGTGACCTTGTGGTTGCTATCAACTGATAACTTCAAAAGAAGCTCGGATGAGATTGAAGAGCTCCTCAAGATTATTGGTGAGACCGTGGATGAGTTAGCGGCAACGGGTCGCTGGAATATTAAAGCGGTGGGAGCACTTGATCTCTTGCCACCATGGCTGAGTGAAAAACTCGCTGGACTCAAGCCGATTCGAAACGATGGCGTGGAAGTAAATGTGGCCATTAGCTATGGCGGGCGCCGCGAGATTGTCGATGCAGTGAAGTCATATCTTGGAGAAGAAGAAAAGTCAGGCCATTCACTTGATCAAGCTAAAGAGAAGTTGACCAGTGATGATATTTCTAAGTTTTTATATACCGCAGGTCAGCCCGATCCAGAGCTGCTCATTAGAACATCTGGAGAACAACGCCTTGGCGGATTCCTTTTATGGCAAAGTGCTTTATCTGAGTTCTACTTCTGTGAGGCTTATTGGCCTGATTTTCGTCGGGTGGATTTCTTACGTGCTCTACGTGCCTACTCACTTCGACAACGCCGTTTCGGCAGTTGAGATTTTCGCCAAAAACATCTACAAGATTTAACTTATTCACGGCGCGTGTTGCCACAGAGTTAGCCTGATGTTGTTCTACCTTTTTACATATCCGAAGCAGCATCCCCCGAGTACAACTAAAAATGAGGAGTCCAGCCATTGGCTGCTAAGAGTCACAACTCTAGAAAGACTTTTGTTTTAGATACCAGCGTTTTATTAGCTGATCCTGGCGCCCTGCATAGATTTGCTGAGCATGAAGTAATCATTCCTATCGCTGTTATTGGCGAACTTGAGACTAAGCGCGATCACCCAGAGTTAGGTTATTTTGCCCGCGCCGCCCTTCGCGCACTCGATGATCTTCGCGTTACCCATGGCCGACTTGATCAACCTCTGACTATTACCCCAGAGGGTGGAACTCTTTCTGTGGAACTCAACCACACCGACCTTTCCACCTTGCCCCATGGATTTTTGCGAGATGGCACCAATGACACTCGCATCCTGGCCATTGCAAAGAACTTAATGTCAGATGGCAAAAACGTTGTTTTAGTCTCTAAAGATTTACCACTTCGAGTTAAGGCATCATCTGTTGGTGTTGAGGCCCAAGAGTATTTAGCAGAGTTAGTGCCCAATAGCGGCTGGACTGGAATTGAAGAGTTGACCGTTGGTTCATCGGTAATCGATGATCTCTACTCATCAGATCGAGCAGATCATGAAGCGGCCCATAGCCTTCCAATTCACACCGGACTTGTTTTGCACTCAGATCGTGGCAGCGCCTTAGCCCGTGTGACAGCCGATAAGCAGTTGCAGTTAATTAGGGGAGATCGTTCAGCTTTTGGTTTGCATGGGCGAAGTGCTGAGCAGCGCATTGCGCTAGACCTGCTTTTGGATGACTCCATTGGAATTGTTTCTATGGGTGGCCGGGCTGGAACTGGTAAGTCGGCGTTGGCGCTGTGTGCTGGTCTTGAAGCGGTCATGGAAAAGCGCATCCATAAAAAGGTAGTTATCTTCCGTCCTCTTTATCCCGTGGGTGGTCAGGAACTTGGATACTTGCCGGGCTCTGAAGGTGAAAAGATGTCACCATGGGCCCAGGCAGTTTTTGACACTTTAGGAGCCTTAGTTAGCCAGCCAGTTATCGATGAGATTGTGGACCGGGGCTTGATTGAGGTCTTGCCGCTGACCCATATCCGTGGTCGCTCCCTGCATGACTCCTTTGTGATCGTCGATGAAGCTCAGTCCTTGGAGCGCGGCGTGCTCTTGACCGTGCTCTCTAGAATTGGGACCGCCTCCAGAGTGGTCTTGACCCATGACATTGGCCAGAGGGATAACCTGCGGGTCGGTCGCCATGATGGTGTGGTGGCAGTTGTTGAAACGCTGAAGGGCCATCCACTCTTTGCCCACGTGACCTTGACTCGAAGCGAGCGCTCGCCCATTGCAGCCCTTGTGACCGAGATGCTGGAAGGTCCATTACCGGGCTAAATACAAAGTCACACTCACATTTAGGGCAATTCGGACATTTGCCTTGGTGACCTGCGCTTTTACCCCATCCACAGCTTGCCCTTTTCTGTGAATCTGCGACTTAGGCCTAGTTAGATTTGCCGATGTCAGTCCCAGACGCCACCCTAAAGCCCTTCCCGTTAGTTATAAAGCCTCACGTCGAGGCTGATGGCTTGCGGTCATGTGATGCTGGTGAGAGATAAGGAGTAGGACGATGACGATTAAGAAAAAAACTATCGCGATCTGGAGCATCGTTGCCTCCATGCTCTTTTTATCCTCAGCCCTACCTAGCGCCTATGGTCTTGATTTTCCTATGAACTCAACGGTTGAAATTGATAGCGATGCAACGGCCCTAGCCGCTTCCACCAATCCCCTCGATAGCGCGCAAGCTTTATACGGCTCCATCAATTTAGCGGCCACTTCAGTGGGCGCAGTCTTCTCTTCAGATTTAGCTCTGGTCTCATCGATTAGCGCTTCAGTTGAAATGGCCCGCACCCCCAATGGAGCCAAACAAGTAGCTGAGATAATTTTGACCGAGGAATATGGATTCGGTGAATCTCAGTTCGCATGTTTGGACTCGCTCTGGACTAGAGAGAGTCATTGGAACTATAAGGCTCATAACTATAGCTCAGGAGCTCACGGCATTGCCCAAGCTCTACCGGCAGAGAAGATGAGTGTGGTTGGAACGGATTGGCGCACAAACCCAGTCACACAGATCCGCTGGGGAATTCGCTACATCACCATGCGCTATGACACTCCATGCAAGGCCTGGTCATTCTTTAAATCTAGGAACTACTACTAAGGCTTAGTTCCAATAGTTAAGGGCTTTGAGGTTTCGGCAAAGAAATCATTTCCCTTATCATCCACAACAATAAATGCTGGGAAATCCACTACATCGATTTTCCAGACAGCTTCCATTCCTAGTTCTTCATAATCTAGAACTTCCACTTTTTTAATACAGTCCTGTGCCAGTCGGGCCGCTGGGCCACCGATGGAACCTAAGTAGAAACCACCATGTGTTTTGCAGGCATCGGTTACTGCCTTTGATCTATTTCCTTTTGCTAGCATCACATGAGATCCACCATGGGATTGAAAATACTCAACGTAGGAATCCATGCGGCCCGCAGTCGTTGGACCAAAAGAACCAGAGGCATAACCGGCAGGAGTCTTAGCTGGACCTGCGTAATAAACGGCGTATTTCTTTAAATACTCTGGCATCGGTGCACCGGCATCCATTGCCTCTTTAATTTTTGCATGTGCTAAATCGCGAGCAACGACCAATGTGCCAGTAAGTGAAAGTCGAGTCTTTACTGGGTATCTAGAAAGCTGGGCTCTGATTGCCTCCATGGATTGATTTAAATCAATGGCCACAACATCATCGTTTAAATGCTCGTCTGTTGTCTCAGGCAAGAAGTGGGCTGGATCTTGCTCTAATTGCTCAAGGAATATGCCCTCTTTAGTGATCTTGGCCTTGGCCTGTCGATCGGCTGAACAAGAAACTGCGATAGAGATAGGAAGAGATGCACCATGCCTAGGCAATCTCACAACTCGAACATCGTGGCAGAAGTACTTGCCACCAAACTGGGCGCCGATTCCAAGTGTTCTAGTGAGCTCTAGGACCCGTTGTTCTAAATCAAGATCGCGGAAACCGTGACCAGTTGTGGCATCACCACTAGTTGGAAGGGAATCCAAATACTTAGTACTAGCTAGCTTGGCAGTTTTGACGGTGTGCTCAGCAGTTGTTCCACCGATGACAATTGCCAAGTGATACGGCGGACAAGCTGCCGTTCCAATAGAGCGCAGCTTTTCATCCAGCCAGGCCATAAAGGATTTTGGATTAAGAATCGCTTTTGTCTCTTGATAGAGGAAAGACTTGTTGGCACTTCCGCCGCCTTTGGCGATAAATAAGAAGTTGTATTCATCGGCATGCTCACTGTCGGCATAGATTTCAATCTGGGCGGGTAAGTTATTGCCAGTGTTTTTTTCTTCCCAGGTTGTGAGCGGTGCCATCTGTGAATAGCGAAGATTCAAATTAGTAAAGGCATCATAAATACCCTGTGAGATCGCAACTTCATCATTTGAAGTCGTTAATACGTATTGACCCTTTTTAGCCATGACAAGGGCTGTGCCAGTGTCTTGGCACATCGGCAAGATTCCACCGGCAGAGATGTTGGCGTTTTTTAATAAATCCGTTGCAACAAAGCGATCATTGGGGGAGCTTTCAGGATCTGTGATGATATTTGCTAGCTGTTGCAAGTGATCTGGGCGAAGGTAATGCGAAATATCGTGGATTGCCTCGGCCGTTAGCTTTGTTAGCGCCTCTGGTGCTACTTCTAAAAACTCTCGATCTCCCAGCTTTACAACCTTCACACCCTCTTTACTCACAAGACGGTATTGAGTCTCATCTTTTCCAAGGGGGAGAAGTTGTGAGTAGGAAAAAGTTGGTGACATTGTTTTTTACTTCGCCGCCGGCTTTGCAGAATCTAACTTCTTCTTCGCCCCATCTAGCCACTCCTGACAGATCTTGGCTAGCTCTTCACCGCGCTCCCAGAGCTTGAGTGATTCTTCCAAAGTGGCACTGCCATCTTCAAGGGATTCAACAACATCAGCTAACTCATCTCGGGCAGCCTCGTAAGAAATCTTCTTTTCACTCATGGGCTAAATCTACTCCTTCACATTCATCGGCGTCACTGTGGCATTGGTCTCGCCCTTTGCAAGGCGCAAGCGCAGTACGTCGCCTACTTTTAACTTCGTTGCATCACGGGCGATATCACCATTAGCTAATTGAACTACTGAGTAACCACGATCCAATGTGGCCTGCGGTGATAGCGCTCGAACTCTGGCCTTAATTTGCACCAACTCTTCTTTAGCTAATTTCACATGCCCCGCAAAGGATCGATGGGCTCGATCTTTCAGCGCCACAATGATTTCAGCACGAGAGGTGATGATCACGTGAGGATCTTTCATTACTGGGCGATCTTTGAAGGACTTAATGCGGGTGGATTCCATCTCAATGCGAGCCAGTAATGTGCGGCGGGCTCTATCGGTCAGCTTTGAGATCATCTCTATTTCCTCAGCAATATCTGGCAC
>CALBFE010000024.1 GCA_937888825.1 uncultured Actinomycetes bacterium
AAGACAATAATTTATGAAGCACACGTACAAGGCTTAACTGCAAAGAATTTAGATATACCAGAAAATGAGCGCGGAACATATAAAGCACTCGGCCATCCTTCAACAATTGCGCATTTAAAATCTATTGGGATAACAGCACTTGAGCTTTTGCCCATTACAGCATCAGTGACAGAGCCAACGATCTATGCACGTGGTCGCAAAAACCATTGGGGCTATAACTCTCTAGCTTTCAGCGCACCACATGCTAACTATGCCTCAACTCTAGATCCCGTTACTGAGCTGCAAACCTCTGTAGATCAACTCCACAACGCAGGCATTGAGGTGATATTAGATGTTGTCTATAACCACACTGCCGAAGGTGGAGTGGGCGGACCAACATTGTCTTACAAGGGAATTGATAACAAGGCTTACTACCGCCAAGACGCTGATGGAAATTACATTGATGTCACTGGTTGCGGAAATACTTTTGCTGCAAGTAATCCTCACTCTGTTCGACAAATCATTGATTCACTGCGATGGTGGGTTGAAGTAATTGGTGTGGATGGATTCCGCTTTGATTTAACAACCGCCCTCTACACAAGCAATAGTGCCTTTAATTCATCACTGCTGTCGGCAATTGAATCTGACTCAGTTCTGCGTAACTTAAAAATGATTGCTGAGCCATGGGATATCTCCCGCTATTCACTGGGTGATTTTCCTCATCCCTGGCGCGAATGGAACGATGCTTATCGTGACTCAGTGCGCCAATTTTGGTTAGGAGACCTTGAGCGCGGTTACGGTGAAGGTGTTGCAGATATTGCCAACAGCATTAGTGGTTCTAGCTCAATTTTTTACTATCGCGGTCCAACCTCATCCATTAACTTTATTGCTGCCCATGATGGCTTCACTCTTCATGACATGGTCACCTTTAACGGCAAACACAATGAAGCTAACTTAGAAAACAACGCTGATGGAAGTGATTCCAACAGATCATGGAACGTTGGCATTGAAGGTGAAACAGATGATTTAGGTGTTAACACCATTAGGCATTGGCTCAAGAAATCAATGCTTGCAACTCTGATGCTCTCATCAGGTGTTCCTATGCTCAATATGGGCGATGAAGTTAGTCGCACCCAAAACGGTTCTAACAATGGCTATTCACTTCCAATAGATTTCAATGAAGAAAGCGCATCAACTCTCAATGCTGGTTGGGCGCTGCCTTGGAACTTGGATGAAAAGGGCAAAGATATTTTGGCTGCAGTGCAAGAGTTAGCAAAGATTCGCGAAACTTATTTAGCCGATGTTACCTCAGAGTTTTTCACAGGCATCGTTGATGAAGGAACAAAACGTAAAGATATTGCGTGGTTATCGTTAGGTGGTCACGAGATGGGCGATGATCACTGGCAAGATGAAGAGAAGCGAAGCATAACTGTCTTCGTTGAAGCAGATCCAAATCGTGGGCTACTGCTCCTTATGAATTCTTCAAAAGCCGCAACTGTTTTCACATTACCTGATAACACATGGGGTCAAGCATTTCGATGCATCTTTGATGCTGCGCAAGATGTTGCAACCTATGAGCCAGCAATCGCAGCCCCGCAAGCAAAAATCACAGTTGCTCAGCACAGTGCCCAAGTCTGGCTAGTTACTCGTACTAGGTAGTAATCTACCCATTCGAGTAAAGTAATAAATGTGTTAGCAATTATTGCTCCGGGGCAGGGTTCCCAAACTCCAGGAATGTTTAGTTCTTGGGTAACCAACCCCGAATTTCATGCGCTTCTATCACAGTGGTCTATGCGTATTGATTTAGATTTAATCCGACTTGGCACAACAGCTGATGCCGATGAAATCAAAGACACTTCCAATGCCCAACCCCTTATCGTGGCTGCATCTCTATTAGGTGCTCATTCACTTGGCATTAAGAATTATTCCTACACATCAGGTCACTCAGTGGGCGAATTAGCCGCAGCGGCAATGAGCGGTGCAATCTCTGATGAAGATGCTTTGCGTTTAGTAAGAGCACGCGGAATAGAGATGGCAAAAGCTGCAGGGCTCTCCCCTGCTGGAATGTCTGCAGTATTAGGTGGAGATCGTGACATCGTTTTGAAAAAACTCAATGAGCTGCAATTAGTTGCCGCTAACGATAATGGTGGTGGACAAATTGTGGCTGCGGGTGATTTAGAAGCTCTTGCCACGCTTTCTGAAAACCCACCTGAAGGCGCACGTGTTCGAGCGCTAGCTGTTGCCGGAGCTTTTCACACAAGTTTCATGGCACCTGCTATTGAACCACTGCGCACACTTGCTGCGACTATTCCAACTGCCCCGACAACAATCTCAGTAATTTCTAATAAAGATGGTGAGGTTGTGACAGATGGGGCGCAGGTGCTTACTCGCATCGTTAACCAGATTGCTAATCCTGTTCGCTGGGACTTATGTATGCAAGCCTTTAAAAATCTCGGCGTTACGGGTGTCATTGAATTACCACCGGCTGGAACTCTGGTTGGCTTGCTCAAGCGTGGTGCTCCAGAGATTGAAACATTCGCCCTTAAGAGTGCAGATGATGTGTCTGCCGCTAAGGAATTTGCAGGAAGGCACGCATGATAATTAAATCATCACCCACGACTAACAGTCAGATCCTCTCTGTTGGTTCTTATCGCCCTAAGCGTTTAGTGCCTAACTCTGAAATTGTTGATCGCATTGAATCAAGTGATGAATGGATTCAACAGCGCACAGGTATTGAATCTCGTCGCTTTGCAGGTCCTGATGAAACTGTAATAACTATGGCTAAGGCGGCATGTGAAAGTGCGCTTAAGCGAGCTAAGTTAACGATGGCCGATATCGATACTTTGATTCTCTCTACTATTTCTTATCCCTACCAAGCCCCAAGTGCTGCAACTGAACTCATCAATGAACTTGGCAATCCCAAAGCGGCAGCTTTTGATATCAGCGCAGCTTGTGCCGGCTTTTGCTATGGCGTTGGTATGGCAAGTGATTTAGTGCGTGGTGGAACATCTAAGAATGTATTGGTGGTTGGTGTAGAGAAGCTTTCTGACTTTACTGACCCAGATGATCGCGCAACTGCTTTTATCTTTGCCGATGGTGCTGGCGCAGTTGTAGTCGGACAAAGTGCTGAAGCAAAAATTGGACCAACAATCTGGGGATCAGATGCTGATTCACGCGATGCGATTTTGTTAAATCCTGCTTACACAGAGTTTAGAAATGCTCCTGATAAAGGTGTTGCTCAATTAGGTTGGCCGAATATTTCCCAACAAGGTCAAACCGTATTTCGTTGGGCTGTTTATTCCATGAGCAAAGTTGGTCTCAAGGCTTTGGAGTCTGCCGGCTTAGGCGTGAATGACCTTGATGTATTTATTCCTCACCAAGCAAATATTCGCATTATTGAAACAATGGTCAAGGAAATGAAATTGCCAGATTCAGTTTTAGTTGCTGATGACATTCGTGTGAATGGAAATACATCAGCGGCATCAATTCCCCTTGCAATGGATGTCTTGCTAGAAAAACATCCCGAAATGCATGGCAAATTAGCGCTGCTCATTGGCTATGGGGCCGGCCTGGTTTATGCGGGGCAAGTGGTGCAATTACCGCCTGCGCCCTGAGATTTATGACACTTACGCCTGTCTATACTCGTAAGTAAGCACCCTTTTCATAGAGAATTACCACCTGTTGATCCATTGAACTAATCGCTTAAGAAAAGGAACACATCACATGGCACTTGCACCAGCAGATGTACTAGCAGGACTTAAAGAGATCGTTGAAGAAGTAGCCGGTATTCCAGCTGCCTCAATTGAGCTTGATAAGAACTTCACTGATGATCTAGAAGTAGATTCACTAAGCATGGTTGAAGTTGTAGTTGCTGCAGAAGAGCGCTTTGGCGTGAAGATTCCTGATGAAGCTGTTACTGATCTAGCCACAGTTGGCGATGCAGTTAATTTCATCGTTAACGCAGCTAAGTAAGTAGTTAGAACTTACCTTTCATGTCTCGTCGTCGCGTTGTCGTCACTGGACTTGGTGCCACGACTCCCATTGGTGGGGATGTAACAGCTTCTTGGTCAGCTCTCCTTGCTGGCACAAGTGGTGTTCGAAACCTGACTGAAGAGTGGGCACAAAGCCTTCCAGTGCACTTTGCTGCGCGAGTAGCGACTGAACCAGCAGAACAGATGGAGCGCGTTGAACTGCGGCGTCTAGATAGATCCGAACAATTTGCACTCATTGCATCGCGCGAGGCGTGGAAAGATGCTGGTTCACCGGAAATTGATAAAGAGCGTTTAGGTGTTGTTATCGCATCAGGTATTGGTGGAGTTACAACTCTGCTTGATCAATATGACATCTTGCGCGAAAAAGGTGCCCGCCTTGTTAGTCCACACACCGTTCCTATGTTGATGCCAAATGGGCCTGCAGCAAATGTTGGCCTTGAACTTCAAGCCCGCGCTGGTGTTCACACACCGGTGAGTGCGTGTGCATCAGGTGCTGAAGCAATTGGTTATGCGCTAGAGATGATTAGAAATGATCGCGCAGATATTGTGGTCAGCGGCGGTGTTGAAGCAGCTATTCATGCAATGCCAATGTCAGGTTTTGCTGCAATGAAGGCGCTTTCAACTAGAAACGATGAGCCACAGCGCGCATCCCGTCCATATGATTTAAACCGCGATGGCTTTGTTTTAGGTGAAGGCGGCGGAATATTGGTTCTAGAAGAGTATGAGCACGCCCTTGCACGAGGTGCCAAGATCTACTGCGAAATAGCTGGCCAAGGTCTAACTTCTGATGGTTATCACATTGCAGCACCAGATCCAGATGGAGCTGGCGTGCAGCGCGCAGTTAAGTTTGCCCTTCGTGATTCAGGCTTATCTACAAAAGATATTGTTCACTTAAATGCACATGCTACTTCCACACCAGCCGGTGATGTGGCCGAAGCAAATGCTTTGCGCGCAGCCCTTGGAACAGATGCTGATCACGTTGCAGTCTCTGCAACGAAATCAATGACTGGGCACTTATTAGGTGGTGCAGGTGCGATTGAATCTGTCTTTATCGTTAAAACTTTGCAAGATCGCTTAGCTCCACCAACAATTAATATCGATGATTTGGATCCAGCCGTCACTGTTGACGTTGTTCGCGATAGGCCCCGTCCTCTTCCTTCTGGTGATATCGCAGCGCTTAATGACTCTTTTGGTTTCGGCGGCCACAACGTCGTATTGGTATTTAAGAGCATATAAATGCCAACCCCGCAGTTAGATCCACGCGATCCAGAAACCCGTATCGCTCGATTACTCGATGATGGAAAGTTTGAATTCCTTCTCCCCCGCACTGACTGTGGAATGGTTGCCGTAACCGGAAACATCAAAGGAAATAAAGTTATTGTCTTTGCCTCTGATGCCACAATCAAAAGTGGAGCGTTGGGAGTTGAAGGCTCAAAAGTAATTGTCTCTGCCTACAAAGCTGCAATGGGAGCGCAAGTTCCAATCATTGGCATTTGGCACTCAGGTGGTGCGCGCTTAAGTGATGGCGTTGCATCTTTAGACGCCTTCGGTGAAGTGTTCCAATCAATGATCTCTGCAAGTGGTCGCATCCCACAGTTATCACTTGTTCTTGGACCAACTGCAGGTGGCGGTGCTTATGGGCCAGCGTTAACTGACATTGTTGTTTTATCTCCCGAGGGACGAATCTTTGTCACTGGCCCTGATGTTGTTAAAAGTGTGACTGGTGAAGATATTGATATGGCGCTGCTGGGTGGCCCAGAAGCACACCGCAAAAATAGCGGCCTTGCACACATCATTGCTCCCACTGAACAAGAGGCAATTGATGACGTGCGCGACTTAACCGCACTCTTTGCTAACCATGGGGTTATGAAAGCTGATGTGGCCGATATTGATCTTGCAGTATTTGTTCCGCAATCAAAGGTGCGCACTTATGAAGTGCACCCATTAGTTGATGCAATATTGGATAAAGAGACAGAACACATTGAGCTGCTCTCTATGTGGGCGCCTAACATGACAACAATTATTGGCCGCTTAGGTGGTGCAACTGTTGGGGTGTTAGCTAACAACCCAGCCCACATCGCCGGTGTATTAGATGCAGCTGCTGGAGAGAAAGCAGCACGCTTTGTCCGAACCTGTGATGCTTTTGGAATTCCACTCATTGTTATTGCAGATGTTCAAGGCTTCTTACCCGGTGCAGGACAGGAATGGGAAGGTGCAGTACGACGTGGTGCAAAGTTGTTGCATGCATTTGGTGAAGCCGTTGTTCCTCGCGTTACATTAATTACTCGCCGTGCTTATGGCGGCGCCTACGTTGCAATGAATTCAAAGGCTTTAGGAGCAACGCGTGTATTTGCTTGGCCGCAAGCAGAAGTTTCAGTGATGGGCGCCGTTGCAGCCGTTCGTGTGTTGCACCGTCGCATTTTGGCAGATTTACCTTCAGAACAACGTGAATCGATGGAGTTAGAGTTAGCGGCAGAACACGACAAGATTTCAGGAGGCGTCGCACGTGCAGTTGAAATTGGCGCAGTCGATGAAATTATCGAGCCTTCACTTACACGCAGTGCTCTGGCCAAAGTTATTGCTAGCACGCCACATCGCCGTGGTGCTCATGGCAATATTCCGCTTTAGTTTGTATTAAAAGTAACTGAAACCGTTGCGCTAACAGTCTTGTTGATGGTGCTTGTGTCATAAGCACCATAATCTGCAGTCATCGTTGAATCAGGTGTAGTAATTTGAATTGGGCCCGCTTTTACATTGACCAATGATCCAAGTGAGCCACCCACAGCCTTAGTCAGTGATTCGGCGCGAAGTTTTGCATCCTTCATTGCTTCACTCATTAACTCTGGACGAAGCTCTGGCAAGTTGGAGATGTAGTACTGAGGTCCATAGTTATTGACGTTAATTCCAGTTCCTAGCAATGAACCAATTCCTTGGCTGAGCTTGGATACCAACTGCACATCCTTAGTACGAACTGTCACATCGCGAGATGCGCGATAAGAGAGAATGCGTCCAGTTGAATTACCGTTGACGTATTCCTCATTGGCATAAGTAGAAACTGCGCCAAGGGAAAGGGCATCGGCTGCTATTCCGCCTTGAGTTAAATAAGAAGATAGTGCGGCAACATCTGCATCAACTTTCTTCACCGCAGCACCGACTGTTGGTGAGGAAAGGCTGACAGAGAGAGTCCAGACTGCATTATCTGCAACTGCACTTGTCTTGGCAGATCCTGTGACAGTAATTCCATTACCGGCACGTGTTGCAAAACCGGTTCCAACTTTAGTTAATCCAACACCGAGTGCGAGTGCAATAATTACTGCTGAAATAATAATTGTTACTGCCTTACGGCGCTCTACCGTGATAATTGGGGATTCATTAACTTGGCTCATGTTTTTATTCTACCTAACTAGATTGCGTGCAGGCGAGCGACTTCGGCCATGCCGGCGCCCCTAAATTTCTCTAACTGTGAATCCCAGGCAGTTCCCATGGCCAGCGCGAATCCCTCACGCATTGAATCTTCATCAAAAGCGTTCAGCATCACATTATTGATCGCAAATTCATTCAGGAGCGCCCCACCGCTCGGATCAGTGACTGCTCTGTGAATGCCAAGCTCTGGTGTAAAGCGAAATAACTCTCCGCCATTTTCATTGCCTTCTTGTACTTCGAAGTTTAAGTAATGCCAACTGCGCAATGTGCTCGCAATTTCTGCGGCCGATCCGCCTCGCCCATTCCATTGGCATTTGGTTTTAAAAGTGCCAACCATCATTGGTTGAGGCAACCAATTCAACTGTGTATCTGCACCAACGATATTTTGTATTGCCCAATCAATATGACGGCGCAGCGCAGATGGTGCTGAGTGAATAGTAAGTAAGCCCCGCACCGCTAATTGGGCAGAAGGCGTAACAAGTCGTTGCATGCTTTTTCTCCTAGCAAGGGCGCCAAATGCGACCTTCCCCAGCTGCATTTGCTCTTACTAGTACCTCAATTGAACACCGTGCACGCTCAAACTGTCCAGCCCCACTTTAGGCATACGGGTCAGTAGGCGGTAGAGTTCACCTCAGTCGGACGCTTAATCAGTACCCGTTTCATGTAACACATATTCGGTATCGCTGGCGCAAGAGGAAGACCGTGATCCGAGGATTTCTCGGAACACCCACATATCGAAGGAAAAGTAAAAACATGGCAACAGGCACAGTTAAGTGGTTCAACTCTGAAAAGGGTTTCGGTTTCATTGCAGTTGATGGTGGCGGACAAGATGTATTCGTTCACTACTCAGCAATCCAAGGAAATGGTTACAAGTCCCTTGAAGAGGGTCAGGCAGTTTCATTTGAGGTCGTACAGGGTCCAAAGGGTCCTCAGGCTGATGCAGTTAATCCTGCCTAATTAAAACCGCTTTATAAATAACCCTCACTGGAAACAGTGGGGGTTATTTTTTTGGTAGCGGCGGAATTTCACCAACTTTTAATTTACGTGCATTGACTTGCTTTACAGGAGATAAATCTTTTCCCTTTTTCCAAGCATCTAAATATTTCCACGGCAATACTTCCCCACGGCGCACCCACCATGTATCAGGCGGTGTTGGCCAAGAGATTCCAAAATGTAAATGCGGGGCAGTACCGCGCGCACTACCTGTAGATCCTATGGCTCCGAGAAAACGTCCAGCTTTGACTACTACACCGGGTTGAATGCTGGCAGGGATTGAACGCAAGTGTGATCCGTAATAGCGGACACCATCTTCACCAATAATAGAAACGTAAAGTCCCCCACGATCAATACCTAAATTAGTTTTTCCACTCCAATTATCTGTGCGATTCACCTCATCGACCACACCATTAATTGGTGCGACAAACTTGCACCGTGCTTTAGTCAAAATATCGGTCGCAGCATAATCATGGTGAGCTCTGGCATAGTTGACTTCACAACCTCTCACTGGGAATACATAAATAGGTGCAGCCTGCGCAGGAGCGATACTAGATAATAAAAAGATGAGTGGTAATAAACGTTTTAGCACACCGCAAGGTTATAGCGCAGCAACTAGATTCTCAGCGCTTTGCGGTCGAGTTTTGCTGTGACAATCATGTGAGGAATAGTTAAAGCCCACACAATGGTTAAAACAAACCAGAAAAATGATTTGTCAACGTTGCCGTAGATCCAAAGTCCAGCAGCAACGACAAAACTACCGATTAGCGCTGGAGTGCCAGGTATGACTGCAGACCAGAACGCTTTTAGCGCATGTGATTGATCATATTCACTCTGTGATTTTGGCAAAACAAGAGTTAAGCGGGCCGTATGTCGCATCGCATGCCAACATCCAAAGTAAACCGCGAAAGCAATCAGCGGTGGGGTTAGAACCGCCAAGGCTGCAAGTAAGAAGAGGTCAACCATATCTCGATATCTCTTTGTGATGAGAAGTGCCGCTAACGCCACAATGAAAAGAAACAAGACAATCAGCCTTAAATCCTGCTCGAAGCCTTGATGCCAGTTAACTAAATTTACGTTCACTTCAGAGAGAGCGCTTGTACTTGATGAGTTTACTAAAGGCAAGACAACTGGGATTGAACCAAAAGCTAGGACAACAAAGGCTGTGGGCAAGCGTGAACTTGATTTCTCTTTGAGGCGATCTAACTCATTGAGAAAAGCACTATCTCCTATCCCAAAGTGGACCAGGCTCATCAGAACCACAATCTGAAAGCCAAGAACATTCCACTTCAAAATTGCTAGAGCTGCAGCGCATGCAACTAATACATAAATAAAAATGAATGAAACCATGGTCTTCTTATTGGTTCGTGGAACAGTAACAAAATGATCTAGTGCGCCATGAGGAATTCCTACAGCTAGGGCACAGAGGGCAATGGCTACTTGCCAGGTGAGATTTTTTGAACCTATCAACTGTGATGCAACGAGAGAGGCCACAATTACCATGGCCACGGCCATTGAAGAGTACAAGCGCACTCGTTCAAATAGTTCTAGGCGAGTTTTCACTTCTCACTACTCTTTCTTGTTGGTAACCTGCATGACAGTATCAACTATCTCCATAGGTTATGAGAGAATTCACCATGCTCAAGTTGAGTTATTTAGCCATGCTAATTTTCACCATAGTTGCATCCTTCTGGCTTGAAATCGCCTTCAAGGTGCATGTGCTGCGGCGAATGAAGCGGGTTCTGCTGAGTCTTCTCCCCATTAGCCTAGGATTTTTGATCTGGGATGCCTATGCCATTGCTCAAGGTCATTGGTACTTCGATAAGAAACAGGTCACCGGTATTAATGGGCCATTTAACATTCCAATCGAAGAGATTCTCTTCTTCCTCATCATTCCAATAGCAGTTCTCATGACGCTTGAAGGTGTGGCCCGTATTAAGCCTGAATGGAAGCATCCGGAGCTGCGAAAATGATTTACTCCGACATTGTTATTGCCATTCTCATTTTCTCAGTGTTGTTAGATTTGTTTGGTTTCAAGAACTCACTGCTAACAAGACCCATCTTCTGGTCCTCTTATGCAATTATTCTCCCCTTTCAATTGCTGACTAACTGGTGGCTCACATCCCGAAATATCGTCATGTATAACCCAGATGTAATCAGTGGCCTTCGTATCATGAGTGCACCCATCGAAGATTTGATCTTTGGCTTCGCCCTTATCCTCAATGTCATGGGGATGTGGGAGTACTGGGGCACAAAAGGGGTGCAAAAAGATTGAGTAAAAATAGATATCCTTCTACCTAGTTGTTTTAGGGGCGGTAGCTCAGTTGGTTAGAGCCCAGAACTCATAATTCTGTCGTCGTCGGTTCGAGCCCGACCCGCCCCACCATATTTACGCTAAATCGAAGCGGTCTGCGTCCATCACCTTTGCCCAGGCATTTACGAAATCAGCTGCAAACTTTTTAGTTGCATCACTTGAGGCATAAACCTCGGCAAGTGCACGCAGCACAGAGTTTGATCCAAAGGTTAAATCTGCACGGCTTCCAGTCCAACGGACTACGCCTGTCTTTCGATCATGAGCTTCGAAGAGTTCAGTAGAACCAGCCTTTGGCGCCCATTCAATATCTTGTGCAAGAAGATTGATAAAGAAATCGTTGCTTAGTTCTCCCGGTTTGGTTGTGAATACACCGATAGTGGATCCACCGGCATTTGCACCAAGTACGCGAAATCCGCCAACTAAGACGGTCATTTCTGGCGCTGTGAGATTAAGTAGTGATGCGCGATCAACTAATAAGAACTCAGCTGACTGATTAACTGCTGATTTCTTAAAGTTTCTAAATCCATCGGCATGAGGTTCAAGGAATGCAAAGGATGCAGCATCAGTTTGTGCGGCAGTCGCATCGGTGCGACCAGGTGTAAATGGAACGGTCACAGCATTGCCACTTGCCTTTTCAATCGCTGCAGCTCCACCAAGAACGATGAGATCTGCAAGTGAGATCTTTGTTGCGCCGGCGTTAAATGAACTTTGAATCTCCCCCAGCTTTGCTAGAACCTTTGAAAGCTCTGCTGGATTATTAGCTTCCCAACTGCGCTGTGGTTCAAGTGCGATTCGTGCGCCATTTGCGCCACCGCGCTTATCTGTACAACGGTAAGTAGATGCAGATGCCCAAGCAGTAGTTACTAACTGTGAAATCGTTAATCCGCTTGCAAGCAACTGCTTTTTAAGGCTTTCGATATCGGCAGGGCTAACTAGCGCAGACGTTGAGGCTGGAACTGGATCTTGCCATATCAATACTTCATTTGGAACATCAGAACCCAAGTAGCGAACTGCAGGGCCCATGTCGCGGTGCGTTAATTTAAACCAAGCGCGTGCGAATGCATCGGCAAACTCTGCGGGATTTTCGTGGAAATGCTTAGAAATCTTTGCATAAGCAGGATCTTTAATGAGTGCTAAATCTGAAGTGAGCATTACTGGTGCATGTTTTATGCCAGCAATATGCGCATCAGGAACTGCGTTTTCTGCGCTTTGATCACTTGGAATCCACTGTGTCGCGCCCGCTGGTGACTTTGTTTGAATCCAAGCAAATGAAAAGAGAAGATCAAAGTAAGTGTTGTCCCATTTAGTTGGGGTTGGAGTCCATGCGCCTTCAAGTCCACTAGAGATTGTGTTGGGACCTGATCCTGTTCCCATTGTGTTTTTCCAGCCAAAGCCCATATCTTCAATTGGCGCAGCTTCTGGTTCGGCTCCAACGTATTTCCCAGGATCACCGGCGCCATGAGTCTTACCAAATGTGTGGCCACCGGCGATAAGTGCAACGGTTTCTTCATCATTCATTGCCATGCGTGCAAAAGTTTCGCGAATGTCGCGCGCAGAAAGTAATGGATCTGGATTTCCATTAGGTCCTTCTGGATTTACGTAGATTAATCCCATTTGAACTGCAGCTAGTGGATCTTCTAGGTCTCGTTCACCGCTATAGCGCTCATCGGCTAACCATTCGGCTTCTTTACCCCAATAAGTCTCATCTGGTTCCCACACATCAACACGTCCGCCACCAAAACCAAAAGTTTTTAATCCCATAGATTCAAGTGCGCAGTTTCCAGCCAAGATCATTAAATCTGCCCATGAAATCTTTTGTCCATATTTTTGTTTTACTGGCCAAAGTAATCTGCGGGCTTTATCTAGGTTGACGTTATCGGGCCATGAGTTAAGCGGTGCAAAGCGTTGCATTCCAGCCCCTGCGCCACCGCGTCCATCTGATGTGCGATATGTACCGGCGCTGTGCCAAGCCATGCGAATAAAGAATGGACCATAGTGACCGTAATCAGCTGGCCACCAATCTTGGGAAGTAACCATTACTGCGTTGATATCTGCTTTGACTGCCTCAAGATCAAGTGATTTAAAGGCTGCTGCATAATCAAAATCAGGATCCATCGGGTTAGCTGCTGGTGAGTTTTGATTCAAAACTTTCAGGTTTAACTGATTGGGCCACCAGTCACGATTTGATGCTCCAGCTTTCGCAGCTGTTGTATGAACTACTGGGCATTTGGCATCGTCAGTCATAAATCCTCCATGGTTATTTTCTGGTACCTGCCTAGCCTAACCATAGAGTGCAGGCTTGTAATCTTGAATCTAGGGCCTTGCCCGGGCTGCTAAATGAATAGAAGTTGAGCGCCTTCTGTCATTTCGATGAAATCTGATGCACTAATAATGCCCTCGACGTCATCGCGCAGATCTAATTCAGAAACTTTATTCATATCTGCAGAAAGTCTGCACGCCCAGAGGTGGCCACCAGCAGCAACGATCTGCTCAAGAAAATCTGGAACAGATGGGATCTTCAAATCATCCAACTGCTTCTTCAGCATATGAGTTGCCATTGATGTCATTCCAGGTACAGGCATAACAGCTTGAGGTATATGTGCATTTGTACCAGGCAAGTGCATCGCGGTGTTACCGGCCGGTGAAAATTGCAGATCAGCCATACGAGATTTAATAATCATGTCAAAGCCCCAGAATGTGAAAAATAGATGCGTTTCGATACCTTCGCCTAACGCTGCATTTCCCAGAATCAATCCTGGGTATGCCATATCTAAATTTCCCTTAGAGCAGATAATCGCCATCTTGCGGCCAGTATCGTCACTGCCGAAGTTAGGAACAATTGCAGGTGTAGTCATTTCAATCCCCTTTAAACACAGCCCTTAGGCTTTGGAAGTCCAGCTATATAAGACATTTTCTTTGCAGGTTTCTTTGGAAATAATTCAAACTGCTCTTTAATGGGAAAACCACCAACGGTTTGCGTATGGCGCGAAGTTGATGACTCGCCCTCTTTCTTGAAATCCTCACGCAAGAAGTGAATAACTTCCCAATGGCGCGGCGTTAACTCGATCTCGACTTGAGCCGCTAACACTTTGGCGATTTCTTCACTCCACTCGTCATAAACGGTCATGAAGCCTTCTTCGTTTACGGTTACAGGCTTGCTGGCTATTTCAATTGTGGGCATTTTCTCTCTCCTTCTTCATCTTTATGACTTGATCCTTTCCGGCCATCGACATTAATGACGGGATAGGTAGGTAACGTCCTTTAAGCAAGATGTTCCAGTAAATCCATCTGAAAGCTAACTTGCCAATATGGTTTAGATAACTCTCTTTCAATAGCGGCATCGGACCAATAACTGGGATTGGGAATCTGCCAGTAAGCGGTTCAACGTCATAGTTAAAGTCAATGAGTAATCCTTTGCGATGACCTGACTCGATAAAGCAGTTAGCGTGACCATCGAATTCGTGAGTCATTGGACGGCCTTCAACATATTCTGCGAAGTTTTCTGAAAATAAATCGATTGCAAAGTGAGCAACTGATCCCGCTTTAGATGCAGGAATATTTGAGGCATCTCCAAGCACGAAGATATTGGCAAATTTGTCAGAGAGGAAAGTGCGCTTACTGACAGGAACGTAGTTGAGCTCATCTCCCAATCCGGAACGTGCTATGAAATCAGCGCCCATGTTCACTGGAATGGTTACAAGCAAGTCAAATGGAATTTCACGTTCATCCATTGAAACCATGGTCTTTGTTTCGGCATCGATATGTTCGATAACGAAATCGGGCTCTAAAGTAATTTTTCGTTCATCCAACATGAATCCCAAAGCTTTAGAGCAGACAGGTTTAGTGAAAGCACCTTCAAGCGGTGTCACATAGACAATTTCAACTTTGTCACGGATGCCACGCTTTTCAAAATATGCATCTGCTAGAAATGTAAATTCAAGTGGTGCAACTGGGCACTTAATTGGCATCTCGGTAATATGGACGACCAGGCGACCTCCATTAAAATTCTTAAGCGCATCACGCAAAGCTATAGAGCCCTCTAAAGTGAAGAAATCGAAAACGCTCTTGTACCAAAGCTTTGGATCATTCATTCCTGGGGTCTGATCTGGACGAGGTGTAGTGCCAGATGCGATGACTAGATAGTCGTAATCCACCTCCCGAGAATCCTTGAGATACACCTTATTTAACTGTGGATCTACCTTTTCTATCTCGGCTTGGATGTAACTAATGCCTTTTGGAAAGTAGGCTTGGCGCTTTTTGATTATCTGTTCAGGCTCATATGTTCCAAAGGGAAGAAATAGCAGCCCCGGTTGATAAATATGCTTTGAATCCTGGTCTACAACGGTAATTTCCCAAGTATCTTTTGGAAGTTTTTTAATTAACTTATTAACAACTATCGTGCCGGCAGTGCCGCCACCTAATACGAGTAACTTTTTCATAATGTCTCCTTGACAAATTTCAGGTTACTCTCTTTAAAAATATAAGGTAGAAATAAAATCGTGATGCGTATCGCTTTCGATTTTTAGGCTCAATTAATACGAGGGCTAACCCTCAATAGGTTCTGTGCAACAATTAGCTATGACACAGACAACACGTTTAGTGAAAAAGTGGAGCGCACGTGATGCAAAGAAATGCATCATCATCCCTTCTGATCTTGATCACAAATACAGTCGTGGAGTTCTCGGTGTGATTACTGGTTCTGCCCAATTCCCAGGTGCTGCAGTTCTAACTACCTCAGCTGCAGCAGCTACAGGAATCGGCATGATTCGTTTTCATAGTTCTTCAGGTTTGGCGCATTTAGTTTTGCATTCAACTCCCTCATGTGTTGTACAACCCGGAAAAGTGAGTGCATGGCTCATAGGTTCTGGGATTCCAGCAAAGAAGTATTCAGATATCACTACCTGGCTTCGCCACCGCTGGTTCGTTTTGGCGCATAAGCAAAATGTTCCAACAGTTCTAGATGCTGGAGCGTTGTATTTAGTTGGCTCTTTGGAGCAACCAACGTTGATTACACCCCACAGCGGTGAACTATCAGCCCTGCTCACAGCTCGTGGTATGCCAGTTACGGCTGAGGCTATAGAAGGAGATCCTAAAAAATGGGTGCGAGGTGCCGCTCAAACTTTAGGCGTAACCGTTTTACTTAAAGGCTCTGTCACCTATGTTGCAAATGATGATCTGCTCATAGAACTTCCTGTTGCAACCCCATGGCTAGCAACTGCTGGTAGTGGTGATGTTCTTTCGGGCATTATTGGCGCTTTGGTTGCTACCAATACAGTTGAAATCCTAAATGACATCAATAAGCTGGCAGAAGTTGCTGCAACCGGTGCGTTCATTCATGCGCAAGCAGCAAAGAATGCTTCTAGGGGTGGCCCTATTTCTGCAGAAATGATTACAGCGCAAATTCCTGGAGCCATCACTCAATTAATAAAATAATTTCTTTTTATAGGAGTAATTGTTTAGTTCAGGTTTAACCTTAAAGACATGAACGAACGCGTGCTGGTTATGGTCGATGATGCATTTGAAATGTCCACATTAGTCGCGGCTTTACGGCTGCATGAAGTAGATGTGATTGGAGAAGCCAAAAGTGAGAGTGTCGGAATTAATTTACTTCGCCGAATACAAGCTGATGTAATTGTATTGGATATGAGAATTGCTGGAATTTCTGCAGTCAAGATTGCAGTTAATATGCGCAAAGAAAATCAAAATATTGGAATCGTTATTCTTAATAGTTGCTCTGATCTTCGCCTCTTAGGTGAATCAAATGATGAGGTTCCTTTGGGAGCAAAAATACTTATAAAGAAATCAATAGTAGATTTCACAGTTTTATGCAATGCAATAAAGGAATCAAAGGTTGCAGCTATTGAAAAACATAAAGTGACATGGATTAACGGCAACACTTCTTTCCAAGATCATGGAGTTACAACACTGATGGCCCATCTGACTAACACACAGGCCGAAGTGCTGCGCTTAGTTGCCAACGGAATGACAAATGCCCAAATAGGGCGTACACGTTATGTCAGTGAAAAGTCTGTGGAACAAGTAATTTCACGAGTAGCACAGGAGTTGCATGTCCAACCAGATCAGAATAAGAATATGAGAGTGCAACTTGTTGGTGAGTATTACCGCTGGTTAGGCGCGCCACACCACTAATAGCGCAGTGTTAAAAGGTAAAGTTTGTTCTTATGGAACTACAAGAAATGCGCAATCGATGGAATGAAGTTCTCGATGCAGTTCTTGAGGTAGATCGAGTTTCTTGGATTGCATTCTTTGATGCGCGTTTGGCCGACTTTGATGGCCAAATCCTTACTTTAGATTTTTCAGATGCCCGTAAACTTTCAAGCTCTCATGAATTCTCACAGACTCGATTGAAGCAAGAGCAGATTCTCATTCAAGCAATTAAGTCCGTACTGGCTATTGATGTTGAAATAAGTGAGCGATGAAGATCAGTGCCGCAATAACCGCTATTGCGCTGACCCTATTGCTAGTTGATGTGCCACAGGTTCAGGCAGCGGCTAGCTCACTCACTCTTTCCGTAAGACAAACACCATCGGCTACCGATTCAGTAGTAACTTTCTATGGCACCATAAAACCGGCTCGTTCAGGGTTGAGCGTTAAGATTCAGGGCAATGCATCAGGTACATGGAAGTCCACGCGTTTTACGACTAAGACCACAAAAGCAGGAACATGGAAAATTGTCGCTGTTGCAACTTCATTTGATACTCCGATTAAGTACCGTGCTCAAATAAGTGTTGCTGGAAAGATTACGAACTCCCCCACACGAACTATCACCATAAAGAAGCTACCTGAAATTTCAGCTATTGATGCTTCTTTAATTGTTGAGTCCTTCGGCCCAGGTAGTCGTATTCATGGAGCCGATGTGAGCAGATGGCAGCATCCAAATGATAAACAGATAGATTTCTCAGTTGCTTATGCCTCTGGACTTCGCTTTGTCATGATTAAAGCCTCAGACACTAGAGATGAAGCAGATGCACTTGCGCTTAAGTACCTCATTATGGATCACGCCGCAGCGCAAGCAGCGGGTCTCTATACCGGTTTTTATCACTACACAATATTGCCTGATGTCAGTGATTCAGCAGGGATTGTCCGTGATGCAACTGCCCAAGCCCAAAAAGTTTTGTGGCGATTAGCTGCCATCGGAGGTTATACCGAAAAAGATCTTCCCTACGCCCTAGACCTTGAGAATAAATGTGTTCGCCTCTCTTCCTCAGGTGCGTGCCAGAAATATGCAACTAGAGCTGCAGTGACTTTATGGGCAGAAACCTTCTTAGGTATTCTCAAAGAAAAGACTGGAAGAACTCCAATCATTTATTCCTACTCAAGCTTTCTAGAGAGTTCAATGAATAAGAGTGCGAAATTGTCGCAATACCCTCTATGGCTTGCCCAATATGCAATTGATCCATTTAATCCCATCAATCAACCGGGGATTAAAGCTGGTGGCTGCTATGTGCACTCGTGGACTGGCGCTAACTGTGATTCCCAATGGATTATCTGGCAATACACATCGTGCGGAATTGCACCTAAATATGGCGTGCCAGGAACTCGGCTTGATCTCAATATCTTTAGAGGAAGTGCATCAGATTTCCTTAATCTCTCTAAGGACAGCTGGGCGCCAGAATTGGTAGATCTGATGCCAAATAACGAGCCAACTCAGATGGTGATCAACGCCCAATCGGCAAGTACAACAAACAAATTAGTTACCTTTAAAACATCTGTCACAAGACCTGATTCAACTCCGGTTGTGACTGGTGCGGTAAAACTTGTCTTTGATGCTGCAACTGCCCCAAAAATCAGACCAGTTCAAACTGTTTTGCGTGCCACAAGCGGTGAATGGACTTTAGCAATTAAGGGCGTTCCTGCTGGAACATATACTGGAAATGTTGTTTATACCGATGTGTCAAAAACACATGCGCAAAGCTCTCAACCAGTAACTTTCACTGTGGCTCAAGGTTCAACACCATCGCCAAGACCAGTACCAACTAAGAAGCCAACGAAGAAACCTTCAGTAGATGGTTGTGCAAATCAGATTAAGAACTAACTCTTTCCTGCTCTACTAAAAGTAGATCCAATGCTTCAAGTTCGCGATCTACTAGATCTTCATAGGCAACAACTGAAGCTTTTCGCTCTTTTGCACTCCACCCAAGCACTGGCGCAATAATGGCGGCAATTTCATCAGCTAAATGCACGCCATTATTACTGGCTTCAAAAGCTATCCGGGTTCGGCGCGAAATAACATCATCAACTGTTCGTGCACCTTCATGACTTGCCGCATATTCAATCTCGGCCTTTATATAAAGCAAATCTTTATCCACTTTTGCCGCCAGCTTTGGGTTCACCTCAATAAGTGCAAGAACCTCACTAATCATTGAGCCATAGCGATTGAGCAAGTGAGTAATTGTTTGGGCATCCAGGCCACTGGTTTCACTTAAACGCTCCACTTGTTGCGCTAATGCAAAGTAACCATCTGCTCCAACTAAAGGAAGCTTTTCTGTTACAGACTCAGGTTTAAGGGCGCGAAGCTCAATGACAGCGCGATCAATGGCATCTTTAGCCATCACTCGATAGGTGGTGTATTTGCCACCAGCAATGCTCACAAATCCAGCAGCCGGGCGGTCAACTGTGTGTTCGCGTGAGAGTTTGGTTGTTGCAGAGTCTTTATTATTTGCTACCAATGGGCGCAAACCTGCGTAAACTCCAATAATTTGTGAAGCATCTAGCTTAGGCGAGAGCACGCGATTAGCTTGATCCAAAATATATTGAACATCTTCTCGACTAGCAAGAGGTTCTGCACGATCGCCGGTGTATGGAGTATCGGTAGTTCCAACAATCCACTTATCTCCCCATGGAATCAAGAACAAAACTGAAATTGGAGTCTTTAGAATAATTCCAGCGTTAGATTTAATTGCTGAGCCCGGTAGAACAATATGAACGCCTTTACTCATGGTCACGCCATACCCTGGCTTTAATTCAAACTTTGCGTGCAACTCATCGCTCCAAATACCCGCACACATCACTGTTGCTGTTGCAGTGATGTTAATAGTTTTACCAGATACTAAATCTTTAGCCTTAACTCCGACAACTCGCTTGCCCTCACGCAAGAGAGACTCTGCGCTAACGCGTGTTGCAATTACTGCACCGTGACGAGCAGCCGTGCGCACAATTGTCATTGTGTGCCGTGCATCATCTACTTGTGCATCAAAATACTTGATCGCCCCAGTAATTAGATCTGGACGTAATGAAGGCGCAATCTCATTTATCTGCTTCTGGCCAATGTGTTTGTGCCAAGGAAGTGCACGTTGAAAACCACGAAGTGCGTCATAGAGTGCAAGACCTGCACCAACATATGTGCGTTCTTTGAATTTTTCTGTTAGTGGAAATAGGAATCCAACTGGTTTAACAAGGTGTGGAGATAAAGAGGAAACCATGAGTTCGCGCTCATGAAGTGCTTCTCGAACTAATTTAAAGTCATATTGTTCTAGATATCGCAGGCCCCCATGAATAAGTTTGCTAGAACGACTCGAAGTTCCTGAGGCAAGATCTTGAGATTCAATCAATGCAACTTTCAGGCCACGCGATGCTGCATCAAGGGCTGCTCCAGCCCCTGTGACTCCCCCGCCAATAACTAAGATGTCAAAGGACTCACTCGATAATTGTGCAATGGCGCTATCACGCTGCTCGGGGCTTAGCTGTGACAGGAACATAAGCGTTGCATCTCCAATGCATCTGGGTAGAGTAAGCCTAACTTAAATGTGAAAGGTTTTCTCTTCGTGACTTATATCGGCAGTTTGGATCAAGGAACTTCAAGTACTCGTTTCATGATCTTTGACCACTCGGGCAAAGTTATTGGCCAGCATCAACTTGAGCATCGCCAAATAATGCCGAGCCCCGGTTGGGTTGAGCATGATGCCAATGAGATTTGGCAGCGCGTTCAAGAAGTCATCGCTGGGGCTCTCAAGCAGGCCGACATTTTGGGCTCTGATTTAGCAGCCATTGGAATCACCAATCAACGCGAAACCACAGTGGTTTGGGATGTAACTACTGGGCAACCTCTATCCAATGCCATCGTATGGCAGGACACTCGCACCACAGATTTTCTAGCTTCGTTAACCGATGCCCAAAAGGAAACAGTCCGCTTTAAGACTGGCTTAACGATTGCTCCTTATTTTGCTGGCAGCAAGATGAACTGGTTTCTCAATAATGTTCCCGCTGCAAATAGTGAAAATGCACGTATGGGAACTATTGATTCATGGTTGCTGTGGAATCTTTCAGGTGGAGTTCGCAGTGGAGTTCACTTAACCGATGTGACCAACGCCAGTCGCACATTACTCATGAACCTTGAAACCCTTGATTGGGATCAAGAACTCCTAGATATCTTCCGAGTTTCGCGAAGTTCGCTACCAACGATTAAATCTTCATCTGAAGTCTATGCACACACTGATCCCCACGGTCCATTTGGGACGGCAATCCCAATCGCTGGAATCTTAGGAGACCAGCAAGCTGCAATGGTTGGGCAAGTCTGCTTTGAACGCGGAGAATCAAAAACAACATATGGCACTGGAAACTTTGCTCTACTCAACACTGGCACCGAAATCGTTCGATCTAAAAATGGTTTGCTCACAACCCTCTGTTTTAAGTTTGGTGATCAACCCGCCCATTACGCCTTGGAAGGTTCTGTTGCCGTCACTGGCTCTGCAATTCAGTGGCTGCGCGATCAATTGGGCATCATCACTAACGCTGCTGAAACAGAAAATCTTGCATCTTCTGTGACAGATACTGCTGGGGTTTATTTTGTGCCCGCATTCTCAGGCCTCTTTGCACCGTATTGGCGCAGCGATGCACGCGGTGCAATTGTGGGATTAACACGGGCTGCAACAAAGGCCCATCTTGCTCGCGCCGCCCTTGAAGCAATTTGTTATCAAACCCGCGATGTAATGGATGCAATGGTTGCTGACAGCGGTGTTCCAATGCGTGAAATGCGAGTTGATGGTGGAATCACTGCTAACTCTTTGTGTATGCAGATGCAGGCCGACATCATGGGAATTGATATCACTCGCCCACTCATCGGTGAGACAACAGCCCTCGGCGCGGCCTATGCAGCTGGACTTGCTGTTGGTTACTGGAGTTCTCAAGATGAAGTTAAAAAACAATGGCAGCAATCACGGCGCTGGTCACCGACTTCAACTGTGGATGTGCGCGAAGCTGGTTATAAGCAGTGGAAGAAAGCGGTTGAGCGAACTCTTAACTGGGTTGATTAAAGCTTTGTAATTTCGATCAGCACAGCGTTGGCTGGTGCAAGAATCGGTGCGCTCACTCCAATAGTGGCAAGTGCTGAACCTGACATTGTGATGCCATCCATCCATTCAGGTGGAGTAATTAACATGAATCGTGGTTTGCCTGCTGGATAAACAGCCTTAACTGAATATGAAGCATTCGCATCCAAGCCAACAAACTTAAGTGGGGCCGGATGAATTGCCACAGTTGGAGTTAGTTGAACGTAGGCAAAAATTGAGTTCTTAGTATCAGCAGAAACAACCCCATAGAGATATCCATGCTCATCTGGATAATCAATGCGAACAGATTTTCCATTATGCAGTAGTCCACGATTGTCTTTGTAGTACTGGGCCCACGTAGCAAGATTTGCCCGTTCTTCGGCAGTTGCTTGCGTAATGTTCCATTCAATACCAGCATGTCCAAAGAGCGCAGTTATTGCACGCATGGAGAGTTCTAATGTGCGCCCCGTTTGGTGCCCATGGGTTGGTCCAATGTGTGTTCCCAGCATTTCTGGCGGGATAACTTGTGAAGTCCAACGCTGAATAGTTTGGCGCTCGAGGGCATCATTGTTATCACTTGTCCAGAAACGATCCACATAATCAATAACACCTAAATCAATACGGGCTCCGCCAGATGCACATGACTCAATTTCAAGTCCAGGATGGCGCTTTTTTAACTCAGCAAACAAACGATAAATAGCCTGTGTTTGGCGGCGAACACCCGCAACACCTAAATGCCCAGCATCAACTAACACACGGTTGTGATCCCACTTGATGTAAACAATATTGTGAGCAGCCAATAGTGAAGATGTTTGTTCCAGAACATGCTTGTATGCCTCTTCATGCCCAAGATCTAGAACAAGTTGGTGGCGCCACAACGGTGGAACTCGATCACCTTCATGCAAGATCCACTCAGGATGAGCGCGATATAAATCAGAGTCAGGGTTAACCATTTCGCCTTCAAACCAAAGACCAAACTCAATTCCCTTACTGTTGATGTATTCAATGATTGGTGTTAAACCATGTGGCCACACGGCAGGATCGATAACCCAATCCCCTAAGCCTGAGCGATCATTGCGGCGGGAGTGAAACCAGCCATCATCTAAAACAACGCGCTCAATACCAACTTGGGCTGCAACATCAACAAGCTCTCTGATCTTTGCTTCATTATGATCAAAGTAGAGCGCTTCCCACATATTTAATGTCAGGGGACGCGGACGCTTGGGATGAATTGCGCGTGCTCGAATATGTGAATGAAATGCTGCACTGATGCCATCTAGGCCTTGATTTGAATACACAGCAAATAAAGCAGGTGCTTCATAGCTCTCTTGTGCGCCGAGAATAACTTCGCCGGCAAGTAAGAGCTCGCCTGCTCCCATAGATTGCGCACCATCAAAACCACACTCAACTAAATAATGTGAATTACCGCTCCATGCAATGCTTGTCGCCCATGCGCAACCTGATTGGAAAGAAGTTTGTGCACTTAGGGCAATATCTGCAATTGAGAAGTTATGGCCACTTCTACCCTCTCGAGATTCGCGTACCCATGTTCCAATTTGAATATCGCGACGCTGTGGTTGACGCTCATTAGACCAACGACCTACAAAATCTAAACTCTGAGTTGCCTCTTGTGGCAAAGGCAACCAGTGAATGAATTCATTGAGAACATAATCAGAGTTTCCAATGTTTTTAACTATGGCTTTTTGAATAAGAACTCCAAAAGCATCTAAATCAAAACTTACTGCAACCTCTAATTCAGCATGAAAATCACGAAGGGTTACTGCGCAGTGATTACCTTGATGGTGAAAATCTGTTACTTCAAATTTAGTTGACCATGCTTTTCCATTGCGGTGACCAGATAATGATCCACGTCCTAAGAAACCACGTGAACTCTCGCGCATCAAACCTGGCAGCTGTGGTTCATCCCATGAACTGTTTGCAATCGATACTCGACTAGCTAGTGCGATGTCATGGTTTTCCCCAAGAATTGGGGCTCCCCAATGGCGAATTACCAAGGCCCCATTAACAACCTCAATAAGCAACGAGGAAGTTGGAGCGCTCAGAAGTGCAGTTTGCTTAGTCACAAAGGTAGAGTAACGACACTATGGAGCAGAGTAAAAAACTAAGCGCTGGCATCCTTCGAAATGATCGCCAGATGGCCGATGGCCGCACCATTCGCTATTACGACACTTCTGGCCAAAACCGCAGCGCTATAGATGCGCGTCCTGTTGAAGAACAACCAACAATTGGCGAACTTCGACTCGATCCCTTGGTTAATGAGTGGATTGCCATGGCTTCACACCGCCAAGGCCGAATCTTTTTACCTCCCAAAGAACTCTGCCCGCTATGTCCAACAACAGGTGAGCTCTTAACTGAGATTCCTGAATCTGATTTTGAAGTTGTTGTCTTTGATAACCGCTCACCTTCACTTCGCCCACCAACTGGAGATTGGGCATTACCGGATCAAGTTGGACCAGATACTGATTTAGGAACTGCTGCGGGTAAATGTGAAGTCATTTGTTTTACTGCGCAGCATGGGAATGCATTTAAGGATTTATCTCCTACCCGCGTGCGCGTGCTCCTTGAAGCATGGATTGATCGCACCTCTGAACTCTCGCAAGAGCACTTCATCGAGCACATCGCACCATTTGAAAATCGTGGGGAAGAAATTGGTGTGACACTCACACATCCACATGGCCAGATTTATGCCTATTCATTTATTCCACCTCGCGTTGAAAAGATGTTAGCTGCAGCCAATAAATACAAAGCTTCCACTGGAAAAGTGTTATTCGATGAAGTAGTTGCCCGTGAAATCCGTGATGAAGAGCGCATCATCGCCCGCAATGATCGTTGGATTGCATTTGTGCCATATGCCGCGCGTTATCCATTTGAAATTCACGTTGCACCACTTCATCCAGTTGCAGATTTAACTGGACTCAGTGAGCAAGATAGAGATGCATTTGCTCCAATCGCTCTGGAAGTCATGAAGCGCCTTGATGGTGTCTTTGGAATTGATATGGCCTATATCGCCGCATGGCACCAAGCACCTGTTCGTGTTGGTCGCGATGTGTTGCGCCTGCACTGGCAAATCACCAGCGTGCGCCGTGCTCCTGGAAAGTTGAAGTATCTGGCTGGATCTGAATCTGCCATGGGTGCATTCATTATGGATATGCGCCCTGAGCAATCAGCGGCACAGTTGCGTGAAGTAGTTTTGTAATGCGGGTATTGGTAACTGGTGGCACTGGCTATATTGGTTCAACCGCAGTAGATATCTTGCTCGAGCAAGGGTATGAGATATCTATTCTCGATGATTGCAGCACTGGGCATGCAGATACTGCCCCTGCTGGTGTGGGCTTTATTCAGGGCTCACTTCTTAATTCCGGTGATTTAGCTCAAGCCCTCGTCGGCGTTGATGCAGTCATGCACTTTGCAGGTAAATCACTTGTGGGTGAATCTGTTGAAAAGCCTGATCTCTATCACCAAGTAAACGTTGATGGTTCCCGTAATTTGCTCAATGAAATGTACAAAAGTGGTGTGACAAAGTTAGTTTTCTCTTCTTCTGCTGCAACTTATGGCGAGCCTAAAAAAACACCTATTTTGGAAACTGCTCCAACTAAGCCAACTAATCCATATGGTGCAACAAAGTTAGAAATAGATCAGATGATTACGGCAGAGGCCGCCTCACGTGGGATTGCTGCTGTATCACTGCGTTATTTCAATGTGGCCGGTGCGCTTAAATCAAAGCGGGGTTGGTTAGCTGAGCGTCACAACCCAGAGACACATTTGATTCCAAATGTTTTGAGAAGTACCAAAGAAAACCCAGTAAAGATTTTTGGCACTGATTGGCCAACTGCTGATGGAACGTGCGTGCGCGACTATGTCCACGTCGTTGATTTAATCGATGCCCACATCAAAGCTTTAGAAACACTTGAACCTGGCGTCCACGAGATCTACAACTTAGGTAGTGGAGATGGATACTCCGTGCGAGAAGTTGTGGCAGCTGCATCAAAGGCAGCAGGACATCAGATTCCAACTCTTGATTCACCACGTCGTGCTGGAGATCCTGCAGTACTAATTGCAGATATCAATAAGGCGAAAAGTAAACTTGGTTGGAGCCCAACTAGAGGAATTGATGTCATGGTTGCTGATACTTTGGCAGCTCTTAGCTAGGTAATTCATGTCAGATATCGATAAGAGATTTGTGCAGGCATTTGGCGCTGCCCCAGACATCATCGCTGCAGCACCCGGGCGAGTGAACTTAATTGGAGAACACATCGACTACAGCGATGGTTTTGTGCTCCCTTTTGCCATTAAAGATCGGACCTTTGCTGCTATCCGCGTGCGCAATGATCGCAAAGTACGCATTTCTTCTATGCAGCGCAGGAACAAAGTTGTTGAACACAACTTAGATGCAATTAAGCCTGGTTTGAAAGGTGAATGGGAGCGCTATCCATTCGGCGTTATCTGGTCTCTTGGAATAACTAGTGGCATAGACATCATGATTGATGGCCATGTTCCACTCGGAGCCGGCCTTTCATCATCTGCTGCCCTTGAGTGCAGTGTTGCAACAGCTCTTAATCATCTCTTCTCTTTAGGTCATTCATTAGAAGATTTAGCACGGTTAACACAAAGGGCCGAAAATGAATATGTGGGTGTGCCTTGCGGAATCATGGATCAATCTGTATCACTCATGGCTCACTCTGGTTCAGCTCTACTTTTAGATTGCCGTGACTTAACAACTAGACATATTGCATTTGATGTTGCGTCTAGTGGCCTTGAACTTCTCATCATTGACACACAAGCCCACCACTCACTTACCGATGGTGGCTATGCCGAGCGCCGAGCATCCTGTGAATCTGCTGTTGCCAAGTTGGGTATCCCCTCTTTGCGCGAGCTTTCACTTGATCAACTTGAGTCTTCACGTAACCTGCTTACCGAGACTGAATTTATGAGAGCTCGACATGCAGTTACTGAGATGAAGCGTGTGATGAATGCAGTGGAGGTACTTGAGAAGAAGGACTTTGCATCTCTTGGTGGATTACTCAATCAATCTCATACGTCACTTCGTGATGATTACGACGTCTCATGCCCAGAGCTCAATTGCGCAGTGGATGCATCTATAGCAGTAGGAGCTCTAGGTGCTCGTATGGTGGGCGGTGGATTTGGTGGAAGTGCAATCGCACTCATTAAAGCTTCACAGGCATCAGAGACAATTGCAGCTGTTGAAAAGGCTTTTGCTATCAATCGATTTAAAGCACCGCGCTTTTTTACTTCACTTCCAAGCCAAGGCGCAGAGATTATTCAACGGGGGTAATTGAAACTACTTCTACGCCCCCAATTGCACCTAAAACATTGAGCAAATCTGTGGGATCACTTCCTGGCACTGCAACAGTAATCTCGTCATAACCGCGTCCATGCTCAGATTTAAGAACTACTAATCCCCGAATATCTCCGCCTGCAACACCGATTGCAGATGCGAGCAAACCCAGTGATCCAGGATGATCTGGAAGAGA
>CALBFE010000025.1 GCA_937888825.1 uncultured Actinomycetes bacterium
GCGCCGTGGCAAAAAGCCCAAGGAGATCCTGAGTGGGCAGGTGAAATGGTTTTGCGTGATCGCAGAGAAACAATCACCGATGTTTCTGCAGAAAAGGTGTGGCGCCAGATAGAGCGAATTGGCGGTGATAACGGCTGGTTTGGTTCAGATTTCTTATGGTGGGCACGTGGAGTTTTAGATCGATTCCTCTTTGGCGGAGTGGGATTACGTCGCGGTCGCAGAGATCCTGATTTCTTGCGCGTGGGTGAGAGCTTGGATTTCTGGAGAGTGGATGAGCTAGAACCGGGCGTGCGATTAAAACTTTATGCTGAAATGGTTTTACCTGGTAAAGCATGGCTAGAGTTCACAGTGTCAACCGTTAATGGAAAGACAAAGATTGTTCAAGAGGCAACTTTTAATCCTCGTGGACTTGGGGGGCAGATGTATTGGTATGCAGTTGCACCGTTCCATCTCTTTGTCTTTCCAACAATGCTGCGCAACATTGTGAAGAAAGCTAGAAGCAGTGCATGAGTTCACACCAGAGGTTCAAGCACTAGCTGCTGAAGTATTGGCATATAGCCTTGATCGTTTAAAAAATGACCCACCACTTGATGGGCCTCGCAGCGCAGAGGATTTATATAACGAAGTAGGAAACACCATTACAGCTCGTGGCCTGGGTGGACATGAGGCTCTAGAAGTTTTCACATCAGTTTTAGCTAAAGCATGTATTTCAACCGATCATCCGCGCAACTTAGCTTTTATTCCATCTGCACCAAGTGAATATGCAAACCTTTTTGATTTAGTAGTGGGAGCAAGTGCGCTCTATGGCGGTTCTTGGCAAGAAGGAGCAGGGGCTGTATTTGCTGAAAATCAAGCGCTGCGTTGGATATCTGACTTAGCAAAATTTCCAGAGGAATCTGGTGGTGTTTTTGTGCAGGGCGGAACAATTGGAAATCTTTCAGCGCTAGTAGTGGCGCGAGCAGAAGGGCGAAAGAAGCATCCCGGTGCATCTCGTTGGGTGATTGCCTGTAGTGAGGAAGCACATTCATCCATTGTTAGCGCAGCAAATGTGATGGATGTTGATGTTTTAAAGGTGCCCATTGCATCTAATGGAAAGCTCATGGGGGATGCAGTTGCACACGCAATTGATCATCTGCAAGCAAGAACTACGCACAGAGTTTTTGCTGTAGTTGCAACGGCTGGTACGACAAATCTTGGAATCATCGATGACTTAAAAGGAATTGGAAGCGCAGCACATGAGCGCGGAATCTGGTTTCATGTTGATGGTGCTTATGGTTTAGCAGCGCTGTGTGCTCCATCTGTGCGATCACATTTTGATGGGGTAGAGGCCGCTGATTCGCTAATCGTTGATCCACATAAATGGTTATTTGCTCCTTATGATGCCTGCGCACTTATTTATCGCGAACCAGAACTTGCCCGCCAAGTTCACTCACAACATGCTTCTTACTTAGACACATTAAAAGACGGGGCATGGTCACCATCTGATTATGCAATTCAATTAACTCGTCGCACACGCGGATTACCTTTTTGGTTCTCACTTGCTGCATATGGCACTGATGCATATACCGAAGCGATGGAACAGACTTTAACTGTGGCCCAGCAAGCTGCCGAATTAGTAAAAGCGCATCCTAATTTAGAATTAGTATGCGAACCAGAACTTTCAATCGTTGCATTTACACGCAATGGTTGGAGTTCAAGTGATTATCAAAGCTGGTCTGACAAATTACTTTCTGATCAAATTGGTTTTATTCCACCGTCATCTCACAATGGTCAGCCAATACTGCGATTTGCAATCGTTAATCCATGGACGAAAATCAGCGATATTGAAATGATTCTTTCTACGCTTTAAATCCCACAGTTTTCGCGCTCACCCGATACGATTTGCCTTATGTCCGCGCAAGAAGACTCCGCCATCCATTCTGGCCTGAGCGACCTTGAAGTCCGTATCCTGGATTTTGAAGCAAGTTGGTGGCGCTATGCAGGGGCAAAAGAGGCAGCGGTAAAGGAGCTATTCGAGCTCTCAGCTGCCCGCTATTACCAACTCCTCAATGATTTGATCGATCGTGATGATGCTCTAGCCGCCTCTCCCATGCTCGTTAAGCGCCTTCGCCGCCTGCGCGAGGCCCGCATGAACACCCGCATCGCCCGCTAAGCCCCCTCACCGTTTTGCGCCTGGGAAATAACTCCCGTAGATTTGGCCTTAGCACTCTCGGGGTGCGAGTGATAAAGCCCCCGCTAACTTCAACGATTACATGAAAGCGAGCACAACTCATGGCAAAGCAGATTGCCTTTAATGAAGAAGCCCGCCGCGGATTAGAGCGCGGAATGAATATCTTGGCCGATGCGGTCAAGGTAACCCTTGGACCTCGCGGTCGTAACGTTGTCCTTGAGAAGAAGTGGGGCGCCCCAACTATTACTAACGATGGTGTTTCCATCGCTAAGGAAATTGATCTTGATGATCCATGGGAAAAGATCGGCGCAGAGCTAGTTAAGGAAGTTGCCAAGAAGACTGATGATGTCGCAGGAGACGGAACAACTACAGCAACTGTTTTGGCCCAGGCACTTGTGCGTGAAGGACTTCGCAACGTGGCAGCGGGATCAAATCCAATGGCCCTTAAGCGCGGTATGGAAAAGGCAGTTACAGAAATCGTTGCTGAGCTTTTGTCTATGGCTAAGGCCGTTGATTCAAAGGAACAGATCGCAGCAACCGCATCTATCTCTGCAGCAGATGCAACTATCGGCGAGATGATTGCTGAAGCGATGGACAAGGTTGGTAAAGAAGGTGTAATTACTGTTGAAGAGTCAAATACTTTTGGTCTAGAGCTAGAGCTCACTGAGGGTATGCGCTTTGATAAGGGTTATATCTCTCCTTACTTTGTAACTGACCAGGATCGTATGGAAGCAGTTCTAGAAGATGCTTACGTGTTGATTGTTAACTCAAAGATTTCAAATATTAAAGATCTCGTGCCAGTTCTTGAAAAGGTTATGCAATCAGGTAAGCCACTTGCAATCATCGCTGAAGATGTTGAAGGCGAAGCGTTGGCAACACTTGTTGTGAACAAGATCCGTGGAACTTTTCGCTCAGCTGCCGTTAAGGCACCTGGCTTTGGAGATCGTCGCAAGGCGATGCTTCAAGACATTGCAATCCTTACCGGTGCAACTGTTATCTCTGAGGAAGTTGGTCTCAAGCTTGATCAAGCAGGACTTGAACTATTGGGTCGGGCTCGCAAGGTTGTTATCAGCAAGGAAGAGACAACTATCGTTGAAGGCGCTGGCGATGAGGCACAGATCAAGGGCCGAGTCACACAGATCCGTTCAGAGATTGAAAAGAGCGATTCAGATTATGACCGCGAGAAGTTGCAAGAGCGTCTTGCAAAGCTTGCTGGTGGCGTGGCTGTTATCAAGGCTGGAGCTGCAACTGAGGTTGAACTCAAGGAGCGCAAGCACCGCATTGAAGATGCAGTTCGCAATGCAAAGGCTGCTGTTGAAGAAGGAATCGTTGCCGGTGGTGGCGTTGCACTTCTCCAAGCAGCAACTGCAGCATTTAAGAAGTTAACTGGCTTAACTGGCGATGAAGCAACTGGTGCAAAGATTGTTGAATATGCAATCGAAGCTCCTTTGAAGCAGATCGCAATTAACGCTGGACTTGAAGGTGGAGTTGTTGTTGAGAAGGTTCGTAATCTTCCAGCAGGACAAGGCCTCAACGCTGCAACTGGTGAGTATGTGGACATGATCAAATCTGGAATTATTGATCCAGCGAAGGTCACACGTTCTGCGCTACAAAACGCAGCATCTATCGCAGCCCTGTTCATCACAACTGAAGCTGTGATTGCAGATAAGCCAGAAAAGAATCCAGCACCAATGCCACAAGGTGGCGGAGATATGGACTTCTAAGCCTATTTTTACCTAGTTGCGCCTAACGCCGTCCTCGATTAACGCGAGGGCGGCGTTCTGCTTTACCCTATACACATGGCAAAGAAATCATTGGCAAAGAAAGCGCCTAAGGAGACATCAAGCAAGGCTGCGTTAAAGGCACCTGCTCCTTTTGATGCAAAAAATCTTGCCCACAGCGCAATCTTTGATCATGCAGAAAAGCGTGATCATGTTGGTTCATTTATTAGCGTTGAGTTTGATGACGAGAACCGTGTTGCAACATATCTTTTTAATGCAAACCTTGCTGGTTATAAAGGATGGCGTTGGTGCGTCACCGTTGCAAAGGTAGATGCCGATGCAGTTCCTACAGTTTGTGATTTAGTCGTTCTACCTGGCCCAGATGCCTTACTTGCACCAGAGTGGATTCCATATCGCGATCGCATCCAACCAGGTGATGTTGGTGTTGGTGACATCGTTCCAAGCTCACTCGATGATGCACGTTTAGTTCCTGGACAATCTGCGTTGCCGCAGGATGAAGATTTAGATACTGCGATGGCAGTTGAATTAGGTTTTGGCCGTGCCCGAGTAATGTCTATTGAAGGTCGCGATCAAGCAGCCAAGCGCTGGTATGACGGTGACCGTGGACCACAGGCACCATTGGCACAAGCTGCACCGAAGCCATGTCATTCATGCGGATTCTTTCTTCCAATCGCAGGCTCACTACGCGCAACCTTTGGCGTGTGCGCAAATGCAATTTCCCCCGATGATGCACGCGTGGTCTCTGTTGATCATGGATGCGGCGCTCACTCGGAAGCGACCTTCACTGACCTGGTGATAAACTAAAGCCCTGACCGCAACCCCCGCGGCATAAACGAAGACACGATTTAATCAAGGAGCCCTCCCCATGCCTACCGGACGCGTTAAATGGTTCTCCCTAGAAAAGGGTTTCGGTTTTATTGCCAATGATGAAGGCGAAGATGTTTATCTTGCCGCTTCATCTCTTCCAGAAGGTGTTGCAACTGTTAAGCCTGGAACAAAGCTTGAATTCAGCATTGCTGATTCACGTCGTGGGCCACAAGCGCTCTCAGTACACATCATTGATGCGCCTCCATCACTTGCTGAAAACTCACGCGCTAATACTGATGATTTAGCTGCGATGATTGAAGACACAATTAAAATTTTAGATCGTGTTGGAAATGGTTTGCGCCAAGGCCGCCATCCATCAGCAGTTGAAGCAGAGCGTTTAGGCCGCGTATTGCGCGGTATTGCATCTGCTCTAGAGGCTTAAATTAAATTCCGCTGCCTTTATTGCGGCGAATTGAATACCGAATACCATTTAGGCCAAGGCCTGCTCCAACTAAGCATGTCCAAATGATTTTTGCATCTGCGCCTACTGCCAATGCAATGACAAAGGCAATCACCCAGCAAATTACGCCAATTGATACTAAGGTTACAACAGAGCCGATATTTGATGCCATGAGAGAAGAGTAATGGGATTTAACGTAAAAGTAGATGGTAATTGGCGTTCATTTCGCCACCAAAATTACCGGATACTTTTTCCTGCTAACACCATCTCCAACATAGGTAGTTGGGCGCAGCGCGTTGCTCAAGATTGGCTTGTTCTAGAACTTACTCAGAGCGGAATATATTTAGGAATTGTCACAGCAATTCAATTCACTCCATTTCTCCTTTTTTCACTCCATGGCGGTGCCTTTGCTGATCGTTTTGATAAACGTAAACTTTTAATTGGTACCAACGCCCTAGGTGCATTTTCAGCTATCACGCTAGGCACACTTGTCATGACAAATCTCGTAGAGCTGTGGCATGTATTTGCTTTAGCTGCAGTGCTTGGTATTTCAACTGCAATAGATGCACCAGTTCGCCAAACCTTTGCTGGTGACATCGTGGGCCAAGATGATCTGCCTAATGCGGTCAGTCTTAACTCGGCAAACTTTAACGCTGGACGCTTAATAGGACCTGCGCTATCGGGCTTACTTATCGCTGCTTTTGGCACTGGTCCATCCTTTTTAGTTAATGGAATCTCTTATCTCTTTGCAATTGGTGCGCTCATGGCTATGAATGAGAAAGAGTTTTTCTATCAAGAACGAGCGAAATCCAAGACCAATGTGCGAGAAGGCCTGCACTATGCATTAGCTAGGCCAGATATTTATGTGGTTATGTTGATAGTTTTCTTCCTTGGGACCTTTGGTCTGAACTTTCAAATCTTTAACGCTCTTATGGCAACAAAAGAGTTTGGCAAAGGCCCTGCCGCTTATGGATTACTCGGAACCTTTGTGGCTATTGGTTCATTTTCAGGTGCCATTGCATCTGCTCGCTTAGAGCGCTTTCGCAAAACTCGCTTTGTTATTTTGGCTGGGGGAGCTTTTGCACTAGCAATTCTGGTGCTTTCAATATTGCCTAACTACACCGCCTATGCAACCTTCCTACCCATCTGTGGTGTCACTGCCCTCATAACCATGATCACCGCAAACTCCATTGTTCAAGTAAATAGCGATCCTGCAATTCGCGGGCGAGTAATGGGAATATATCTTTTGATTTTCATGGGTGGAACTCCGGTTGGATCACCGCTGATTGGTTTGATGGCAGAAGCAATTGGAATTAGATCGACAATTGCCGTCTGTGGTGCTATCTGTTTAATTGCAACTACTGTTATTTGGTTTAAATACAAAGATCGGGTGGATGTGCCAGCAGATATTTCAGTTGCTGGGGTTTTAAAAACATTGTAGTAACTTTAGTTTTAAAACTATTTGATCACGTAAGTCTTTAGAAAAATACGCTTTCCGCCAACATTTACCTTCACAATTCGCTTACCAGCTTTGACCTTATTTTTACCGGCTTTAGCTTTTTTACCGTCGATATATATTCCAACGGCTGAATTACCAACATTTAAGACTTTAATAGTGATCGTGCGCTTTGAAATGCTCACTTTTGCTGATGGTTTTAGAACCGGAGCAGCTTTAACAATAACTGCGGGGAGGACTTCAACCGTAAAGCTTTTCGTAGCTGCAGCAAAGTTTGCAGTTGACGCCTGACTGGCGGTAACTGTAACTAGGCCCGGATTTTTCATCTGGAGATAGCCATTGACTACATCGAGAATTGCAGGGTCACTGGAAGTAAAACTCCATTTTCCGGATGAATCACTAGTAGGTATTTGTATATCTGAAGCAACTGTTCCAAGAGTTATCTTCAAATTTGAGAAATCTGAGACTACGGGAAGTGACTTAACTGTGATCGTTGTCTGTATGACCTTTGATTGCCCAAACATGCCTGAAGGGTTCTGGGTGGCAGATATTAAAGTTTGACCTGGAGCGATTCCAACTATGCCACCATCGACCACTTGGGCAATCTTCGAATCTAAGGACTCATAGCCCCATGTTCCAACGGAGGATGAAGTTGGATGCTTTATTTCTGCTGGTGTTAGACGTTGGCCCACTCCAATTTCTAATGCCCCGAACGTTCCAATAATTGGTGTCTGTCCAATAACTCGAACTTTGAAGGATGAAATACCTTCAAGCCAAAAATCTGATGCAGACTGCTTAATAGTTATTACCGCTGTTCCAGCACCAATAAATTTTAGGAGATTGCCCTGAACTAAAACGACGGCGATATCACTGCTAGCGATACTCCATGCTCCAGCCGAAGGTGAGGCCGGAAATTGGAATGTGTAGTTGATATCACCCACTAATCTCTCAAAATCGGAGGTTTGAGCATAGGTAGGGCTTCCAAGAACAGTTAGCTCCATT
Source organism: uncultured Actinomycetes bacterium (assembly GCA_937888825.1). Lineage (GTDB taxonomy): Bacteria > Actinomycetota > Actinomycetes > Nanopelagicales > Nanopelagicaceae > Planktophila. The sequence continues at coordinate 7,638 of CALBFE010000025.1, forward strand.
GTCAGCGGCAGCGAAGGACCATAATTTCCAGCGGCTTTTTGTGTGGCAGTAACAGTGACCTTGCCAGGTTTAATAGGGGTGAGTGTATTTGCACTTATTGTCGCAATTGCCGTGTCCGAACTTGAAAAAGCCCAAAGACCTGAAGAATTTGAAGTTGGAGATGCAAGAGTAATTGTATTTGTTGAGTTAGAAACCAAACTAATTGACTTGTTTACAAAATTACCAGGCAGCGTGGTTGGAAGTGCTGCCAATACTGTAACCGTCATTGTTACCGAAGTTGATCGGTAACTACCCCAAGGGACCTGAGCGGCAGTAACTACTGTTGTGCCAATTGCGCGAGGCGTAAGAATGAGACCAGAAATTGATGCAACCGTAGGTTGACTAGAAGTTAAAACCCATGGGCCTGATGAGGTTGAGGTTGGCGCAACAAGATTTACGCTGGCCACGCTATCAAGAGTGATTACTAAATTAGTAAAAGTACCAACAATTGGGGTTAGCGCGGTGATGGTTAAAAGCATTGATGTTGAAGCGGTTTTCCATTGCGAGTTAGCCGCTTGTGTGGCTTTAATTATAACTTGGCCAGCGTCATACACAGTCACAGTGCTTCCAATTATTGATGCAATTTTAGGATCAGAAGAGGTGTAACTCCACGTACCCGCTGAACCTGATATTGGCGGTGTAATGATGAAGTTTTTTTGGCCCAATGACACACTTGAATTCGAAAAGCCAGTGAGTGTTGGTGTGCCTGGCTGCACATAAAGTTGAGTAGATCTTGAAACTGAGCCGTACTCACCGCTGGCTGCAATTGTAAAAGTTATACCAGTGGATCCGGTTTTGAGAAGAGTGAGTGTTAGACCACTAGCAGTTGCAATTGTTGGATCGGTAAGGGTAACTGTCCATGTACCAGGCGAGTTCGTAGTTGGCGGCACTAAATTGACTGTTTTTTGATCTAATTCAACGGTAATTGAGGAGAGCACACCGACAATAGTTGTTACAGCCTGTGAAGGTTGAATCGAAAAAAACAAAGTAGCGACAAGTGAGGCAATAAAAACCCGATTTTTCTTCATACTTAATGATTACGCGCAAAAAGGAGATCTATTGCGGTTTGGAGTCCATGTTCCCTGTGAATACCTTGTGAAGAGCAATATGTGGCATTAAAAAAATAAGATTAAAGACTACTGAGCGCGATTAAAACAATTAATCCAATGAGCACTACTAAAGTGATAATACGACGAGTTTTATAGCTCATTGATTTACACCTTCTGGCTATGTGATGGTGTTAGCTTAATGATGATAAATGCGATTGCAATAAGCACTGGGACCATGATGTAGGCGCGTGAAATACCGAAGTTATCGCCTAAAAAGCCCAGTAGAAACGGCGCCCCAGCAATAGCGATCCCGGCAGCTAGAGATGATTTACCAACAGCCAAATCTGGACGATTATCACTAAAGCCAACTAGGCGGATGGCTGATAGCGCGAACTGCATTGAAATGCCTAAACCAATAACAAGTAGGCAGATCAAGCTGATAATCATTGAATGGGATAACCAGAAAGCCGTGAAACCAATGAACTGCAGCGCTACTAATCCCAAGAGTTGGTTATCGAGTTTGAAGTTTCTTAACACTAAGCCACCGAACCAACGTCCGATTCCCATTCCTGTTCCAAGTGCAACAATTGCAACGGTCGAGATAGCAGCACTTGAGCCAACGCGATCCTTGAGCAATGCGGCTGACCAGAAAGATGTAGCGAATTCAGATGAAATACAAGCCACAAATCCAAACCATGCCAGCCAAAACTTCCCTGACATCTTTCCACTTTGTGGGCCGTTCTCATCGGGAACATGATCTTCAACATCTTTTTCGCGTCCCACTAAGACCAAAATCAATGCAACAGGAATTGCAAGCAATAAACCTAAACGCCAGAAATTTGGATAGAGGGATGCAATTGTTCCAATGAGTGCGGTTCCTGTCACAAAGCCAACGGATGCAATTCCATTTGCTTGTGGGATAGCAACTTCTGCAGCTTTTCCATAATGGTGAGACATAGAAGAGAGCATTGTGTTGATGACCATGGAGGTACCAAAACCTGCAATTAATGTTGCAGGAATTGTGAGAATTACTGGAGGTGAAATAACAAAGAGAAAAAGCCCCACTAAGAATATTCCTAGGCCAATCCATTGTGATTTTGCCCGACCAAACTTATGAGCTAAATGCGGGTTGGCATATCCAGCGGCAATGGACGCAACTCCCATTGCTGTTCCATGAAGGCCTGCAATAGTTAGTGAGGTTCCTTGATCAGCGCGCAGCAGTGATTGTGCTGGCCCGAAGCCGCCTAAGTAGAAGTTAACAATTGCGGTTTGGGTAGCGACGACCCAGAAAAAGCGATCTCGCTGAAAGGTTTTAGGCACGGGGCTATTAAAGCGCAGATACTACAAAATCAATGCATTTAGTCAGCGCTTCAACATCACTTGGCTCAACTGCAGGGAACATTCCAATACGAAGTTGGTTTTTGCCTAGCTTTCGATAAGGCTCGGTATCAACGATTCCATTGGTACGAAGTGCTGCGGCAATCTTTGTTGCATCAATAGAGTCATCAAAGTTAATTGTTCCAACAACTTTTGAGCGCATTGCCACATCTGTTACAAAAGGAGTTGTGTAACTAGTTTTTTCTGCCCAAGAGTAAAGAATCTCAGAGGATTTTTCGCTACGGCCTGCAGCAAATGAAAGTCCACCATTTTTATTCATCCACTCAATTTGATCAGCGAGCAACATGAAAGTTGCAACTGCTGGAGTGTTATATGTCTGATCAAGTCTGGAGTTTTCAATTGCAATTGATAGATCAAAAAATGCTGGAATCCAACGGCCACTTGCCTTAATCTTTTCAACCCGACCAATTGCTGCAGGACTCATGATTGCAATCCATAGACCACCATCGGATGCAAAAGATTTTTGTGGTGCAAAGTAATAGGTATCAAATTCTTTAGAATCAACCATTAATCCGCCCGCCGCACTTGTTGCATCAACTACCACCAGTGCATCACCGATATTTGAAGGACGAATGATGGGCATTGAAACGCCAGTACTAGTTTCATTGTGTGTGAGGGCATAAAGATCTATTCCAGCTTCGGCAACCGAAATTGGATGTGAACCAGGTTCAGATTTAATGACAGATGGTTCACCTAGAAATGGTGCCTCCTTTGATGCACTTGCAAACTTAGAGGAAAACTCACCAAAAACTAAGTGCTGTGAACGGTTTTCAATCAAGTTAAGCGTTGCAATATCCCAAAATGCTGTGGAACCACCGTTTCCAAGAATTACTTCATAACCCTCAGGTAGGTTAAAGAGTGAGTGCAAACCTTCACGCACGGCCTTCACAACATTCTTGACCGGCTTTTGTCGATGTGAGGTTCCAAGAATTGATGTGCCACTTGAGGAAAGTGCAACTAATGCTTCTGGGCGAATCTTTGATGGGCCGCAACCAAAACGAGCATCAAGTGGCTTGAGATTGTTAGGAATAATGATCTCTGTGCTCATGAGCTAACCCTACGGGTAGTACCTATTTAACTCCCAATCGCTTTCACTGTTATCTCGCTCATAGCGCAATCGATCATGCAATCTGGAGTATCTACCTTGCCAGAATTCAATTGAAAGTGGAGTGACACGATATCCACCCCAATGTGGTGGACAAGGAACGTTTGTTCCTTCAGGCCATTTCTGTGCAGCACCTTCATATCGTTGTTCTAACTCTTCACGTGTTGCAAGTGGTGATGATTGATGACTTGCCCAAGCACCAATCTGTGAACCCCAAGGACGTGTTGCAAAGTAATCTTCTGACTCTTGTTGCGAAACCTTTGCAGCTAGCCCACTGATGGCAACTTGGCGCTCCATTGCATACCAAGGAAAGAGCAAGCTGACTTGGTCATTAGTTTCCATTGCATGTGATTTACGAGATGAATAGTTAGTAAAAAACGTGAACCCACCTTCAGAGATATCTTTGAGCAAAACAGTTCTAGTAGTAATTGCAGAATCATCGCCCAGAGTTGAAAGCACCATTGCATTTGCTTCAACAATTATTGGATTTTCATGGGCTTGGCGCAGCCACTCGGAGAATGCGGTAAATGGGTTGGCATCTAAGTGCTCCAGCCCCGCCTCACCATAAGAGCGGCGCATTGCTCGGATCTCTTCGCGAGTAAACTCATTTTCAGCCATGGATGTATCGAACCTCACTTTGGCCCCGAGTGCATCCTCATGGCCAAGTGGTCGCCAGCACCCCTTGCTTGGGGGCAGAATTGCCCCGTGCAAGAAACTTTACCTCGCTAAAAGGAGCTCACCGTGTCAGATGATTTCAAGCCAGGTCTTGAAGGTGTAATTGCGTTTGAATCTGAAATCGCGGAGCCAGATAAAGAAGGTAGCGCGCTTCGCTACCGCGGAGTCGATATCGAAGATCTAGTTGGACGCGTTTCATTTGGAAACGTATGGGGACTTCTCGTTGATGATGAATTTAATCCAGGTCTTCCAAATGCGGAAAAGTTTCCTCTGCCAGTGCACTCAGGTGATGTGCGCGTAGATGTTCAAGCAGCGATTTCAATGTTGGCACCAGCGTGGGGATTGAAACCACTTCTAGATATTGATGATGCAGAAGCTCGGAGCAATCTTGCACGTGCATCTGTGATGGTTCTTTCATACCTGGCACAAGCGGCCCGTGGTCAGATTGCACCAGTTATTCCAGAGTCTGAAATTGATAAGGCACACACAGTTGTTGAGCGCATGATGATTCGTTGGCGCGGAGAACCAGATCCAGCACATGTTCGTGCAATCGATGCTTATTTTGTTTCTGCTGCAGAGCACGGAATGAATGCATCAACATTTACAGCACGCGTTATTGCTTCAACTGGTGCTGATGTTGCAGCTGCACTTTCAGGTGCTATCGGTGCGATGTCAGGTCCACTTCACGGTGGTGCACCATCGCGTGTGTTACACATGATTGAAGAAGTTGAAAAGACTGGCGATGCAACTGCTTATGTAAAGGGATTACTAGATCGCAAAGAACGTCTGATGGGATTTGGTCACCGCGTTTATCGCGCAGAAGATCCACGTGCTCGCACATTGCGTCGCACCGCTAAAGAATTAAATGCACCTCGTTACGCAGTAGCAGAAGCACTTGAACAAGCAGCACTTAAAGAACTTCGTGAGCGTCAACCAGATCGCGTACTAGAAACAAACGTTGAGTTCTGGGCAGCGATAATTTTGGACTTTGCAGAAGTTCCTTCTCATCTATTTACTTCAATGTTTACTGCTGCGCGCACTGCTGGTTGGTCTGCACACATCTTGGAAGAAAAGCGCACTGGTCGTTTGATCCGCCCATCTGCTCGCTATATTGGTAAGGCTCCTCGCAAACCTGAGGCCGTAAAGGGCTGGGATGGCACGGTAGAGCAGCTTCACAAGTAGAACAGGCTAGTTCTGCAGAATAATGCTTAAATCAGGCCATGCCTAAGATAAGCATTTTGTGGTTTCGACGAGACCTTCGCATTAATGATCACCCTGCGCTTTTGGCTGCAATTGAATCATCGGAAAAGGTGATTCCTCTTTTTATTCTTGATAAAGCTCAGATTCAAGAGGCTGGCGCGAAGCTATTGGCATATATGGGCCAATCGTTAAGAAAATTAGATGAATCACTTGGTAATAACCTGCACATTATTGAAGGTGATCAAGTGGAAGTTCTTTCTGCTCTTATTAAAAAGTATGAGGTTCAAGAGGTTCACATTTCGGCAGAGTATGAGCGATATGGCGCAGAGCGCGATGCCAGAGTGGAAGCTGCAGGAATTAAGTTGGTTCGTACGGGAAGTCCATATGCCGTTACACCGGGGCGAGTTCTAAAACCTAGTGATGGAACTCCATACAAAGTTTACACGCCTTTTTATAGAGGATGGCGAACTCATGGTTGGCGTGCACCAGCTGTGACACCAAAGAAAATAAACTGTGTGGAACCAACGGCTGGATACCGAAATTTTCCAGAGTTCCAATTGCCTGAAAGTGTTGAGATTATTGAGGCCGGAGAAGTGGCAGCGTTAAGTAGGTTTAAAGAGTTCAGCAAAAAAGCTATTGATTCATACGATGAGAGTAGAAATCTTGCTGGTATTGATGGAACTTCAAAGATGAGTACATATTTAAAGTTTGGGGAGATTCATCCACGCACACTTCTTCAAAACTTAGGAGAGAGTAAAGCCCACGATACTTTCCGCAAAGAGATTGCATGGCGTGAGTTTTATGCCGATGTTCTCTTTAACAATCCCATGACTGATCGTGAGTACTACGCACCGCGCTTTGCTGACATGCGCTATGACAAGCCTGGTGCACAATTTAAAGCCTGGTGTGAAGGTGCAACTGGATATCCATTTGTAGATGCAGCCATGCGCCAATTAATTAAAGAAGGTTGGATGCACAATCGCACGCGAATGGTTGTTGCTTCCTTCTTGGTCAAAGATCTACATCTCGAGTGGCAGTTAGGTGAGAGGTTTTTCGCCGAGCATCTAGTTGATTTTGATGTTGCTTCAAATGCCCATGGTTGGCAGTGGACTGCAGGCACAGGGACCGATGCATCGCCGTATTACCGAGTCTTTAATCCAATAGAGCAAGGCAAACGCTTTGATGAAAATGGGGATTACATCCGAAAGTATGTGCCAGAGCTGGCTCATCTATCTGCTGGCGAAATCCATGAACCATGGCTTTATCTAGATGGTTATAGCAAGGGATATCCAGAGCGAATAGTTGATCATGCAATAGAGCGTTTGGAATCACTTGCTCGTTTGCAAGAGATTAAAGCCGACAAACCCCTAGACCCTCGCGCTTAGCTCGATACATCGCATCATCTGCCCTGCGCAACAAATCAGGCGAACCAGTATTTTCTGCCACACCAATGCTCACATCTATGTTTATGTGTTGATTATCAATATCAAAGGGATAACTCAGCGTGGCACGCAGCGCCAGCGCCACATCCATTGAATGCTCATAAGCACCTTCAATCAACACACCAAATTCATCTCCACCCAAGCGAGCTAATAGCGCACCGGAAGGTAGAGCTCGTGCAAAGCGCATGGAGACTTGTTGCAACACTTTATCGCCTGTCACATGTCCGTGCAGGTCATTGACTGGTTTGAAGCCATCAAGATCTAGCAACAACAGCGAACCATCTTTACCAACAAAGTTTTCAATCTCACTAATAAGGCGTCTTCGGTTGGGCAATCCCGTCAATTCATCTGTGCGGGCCAAAATTCTTTCATGTCCGATATTTCTTGCTTGCTTAAGTGCAATTGTCATACGTATAAATGCCAGCATTAAAGTACTAACGGCTGGGAACAATATAAAGGTTGGGAAGTATCCAGGCTTGATGGCGATTAATGCTAAAAGCGTGGCACTTAAGAAAACAGAAAGTGCGATGAAGATTGGGTTTACGGATGCTACAGATTCCTCATCTTTGCCTGGGTGCCACGTGCTCTCTGCAAGAAGTACTAAACCCAATAACCAACCATCATCGACTATTGAACCAAAAGAGTAGATTCCATTGAGATGCTGCCAAAGAAAAAGGAAATCTGTAAAAGTAAAGGCAATAGTGCCAGCACAAACAATCAAAGATCTTTGCGACCAGCCATGAGATGCAATTGTTGCCATTGTTAAGGAAATTAGGATTAAGTCACAGACTGGAAAAGTCAGAGCAAAGAGCGCATCACTTAACTTTCCACCAAAGTGTGGCAACACAGGTTTGAGTGCAAAGGTTGTTCCTAAAACTCCAAGGCCAAGACCAACAATGGATGCATCAAAGACCTCAAGGACAGTTGATTTTCTGCTGGAATTGATAAGGCGGGGTAGTGCAATGACGGCGCAGGGATAGAAAAGTAGATAAGCAGTATTTGAAATAAGCGAGCTCGAAGTAGGTAAGGGATAGAAAGAAGCCGTGCTGGCAAGAACAGATCCAAAAAGCCAGAGAGAAATCGCAGTAATGAGTAAAGGCTTTGAGAGTGGATCAGAAATCCTCTGCGCGATGGCTATAACAACGATTGCAAAGCAAGGAATTGCGTTATACAGATATAGCTCAATTAGTTTTGAACCATTAAATGGGGAAAAGTGACTCAAGAAATGCACGAGCAGCAGCGATGGACCAACTATGCGAAGGATCCGTATAGCCATCTTCTTAATCTAGGTCAGACTAAATCTGGGATTAAATAGGGAAAGCCCCGTTATTTCTAACGGGGCTTTTTACCTACAGTTATTTGGCTTTAGAATCCCTTTGTGCAGATGAGCTTTGCATTTCCCCTTGTATTATCAACATCTGCCTTGAGCTGTGCTGGCTGAGTTGTAGCAGCTAACTTAGCAGCTTCAAGTTTGCGAATGTTGAGAGTAATTTTGTTGAGCTGAGATGTGTATAGACGCGAAGCTGATGTCCACGCAGAGACTGCAGATGTATAAGCTTTCTTATCTGCATCAGATACTGCTGCAGCAAGTTTTGCTTTAGCTGCCGCCAGACGCAAATCAGTATCATCAAGCTTCTTCTGTGTTTCAGCCTTATTAGCTGTCTCAGTTGTGATTCCAAGATCAATCACTGGAATCTGAGCAGTGAGATTTGTTGTAAGGAGTACTGAATCCTTTTGTGACTTCACATAAGCGGCTGCTGAATTAATGCAATCAATTGAAAGCCAAGTCAGTTTCTTGCTTTTAGACAATGGGTTCTTTGCGCACTTGTACTTGCTACCACTCACTTTCGTAGTTTGATTGAGCTTCTTACAGGCAACACCATTTGAAATCTTGGCGGCTGCAGTAGCAGGGGTAGCAATCATGACGCCACCGGCGACAACGAGTGCGAGTGTGAGAGAAACGAATTTACGCATCAGAAAAACCTCCATTGGGTATGGGCTCATCGTATCCAGCCAGTACTTAAAAACTCCTGAGAACCCGCCCATGAAGCCAATGAATTCACTGTGAAATTAGTTGGGGATTACTTTTTGCGCTGCTTAATGCGCACGCTCATGCCAATCTTTCGCACTATAGGACGCGGGGTGTTGCGCATTACAAAAGTAAGGAGTTGATATTGCCAACCTGGAACGCTAACCGCTTTGCCACCAACGGCATCTTTCCAGGCCGTAGCAACGAGCTTGTCAGAGTTAAGCCACATAAATGCAGGTAGAGCTTTCATCGACATGCGTCCACGCTGGTGAAACTCAGTGCGCGTAAAGCCAGGGCAAAGCGCGCTAACTTTCACATGAGTTGATGAAAGCTCAGTATGAAGTGACTCAGATAGAACAGTCAGATAAGACTTTGAAGCACTATATGTTCCACCTGCTATCCAGCCAGCAACTGATGAGACGTTGATGATCACACCCTTATTGCGCTCTTTCATTCCAGGCAGCGCGACGTGCATTAAACGCATGGGGGTTCGTACGAGAACATCAAGTAATTGTTGTTCAGCATCTAATTGACTCATCGTAAAAGCTTTATTGATTCCAAAACCAGCATTATTGATTAAGACATCTATTTGATTATTTGCAATGAAATCCTCGATTGTTTTACATCCTGCATCAGTTGCTAGATCGGCTTGAATTACTGTGGTTACTATCCCGTAGGTGGATTCAAGGCTCTTTGCTCGCTCTTGGAGCCTAGATAAATCACGGGCAACTAAAACTATGTTGTAACCATTTTGTGCCAGTAACCGTGTGAAACTTTCCCCGATTCCAACCGTTGCACCTGTAACCAAAGCCCATGATTGCATGTAAATCTCCTATTTGACCCTTAGTTCGCCAACTGCTCCAGCAGGAACAAGTGGTGTGTGCGGTGCAACTGCATTCAATCTTTTGTATGGCTGATCTTGAGCAGGTCGTGAATCTGCATCACCCTTGTTAGGCCAAAAAGATAGTGCACGTTCTGCCTGTGCAGTAATTGTTAGCGATGGATTCACACCTAGATTTGCCGTAATTGTTGAACCATCAAGAATATGAAGCGTCGGATAGTTCCACACACGGTGATAGGGATCAATAACTCCTTGAGTATGATCACTTCCTATTACGCAGCCTCCAACAAAGTGAGCTGTAAATGGCGCATCTATAAGATCGCCAATATGTCCACCTGCTATTCCGCCATGCTTTTGTGCGATATGCCTGACCGCTTCATTTGCCGCTGGAATATATGTGGCATTGGGATGCTCTGGATCATTAGTTGATGTTAAGCGCCATCCAAAGATTGATTTCTTTCCACGAACAGAGACGGATGAGTCAACATTTTGCATTGTCAGAGCAATTACTGTGCGCTCACTCCAGCGGCGCACATTCAAAATCTTGAGAAGTAGTTTTGGGTCTGCCACGAATTGCTTCCACCATTGTTTGCGACGCTCTTGTGATGAGTGTCCATCGGTCATGATCGTCTGCAGCAAGCCCATTAAATTAGAGCCTTTGCCATATCGAACTGGCTCAATGTGGGTATTTTCATCAGGGAAAAACGATGAGGTAATAGCACTGCCATCGCTGTAGTCGATATCAGTATTTTGCATCAGGGCGCCAGTTAACGCTTCACTGTTAGTTCTAGATAAATCTCCCAAGCGATCAGAAAGTTCTGGCAACACCTTGCCATTCTTCATCTTATGAAGCAGTTTTTGTGTGTTAAATGTTCCAGCGGCAACAATTACATCTTTGGCGAAAAATACTGAGCCTTTTGCGCCCAACCAGTCATCTGTTTTACGGGTTGAAATCTTCCACTCACCGCTAGGTAGTTTCTCTATTTTTGTAGCAGTGGTCATTGGGAAAACTTCTGCTCCAGCTTTTTCAGCCAAACCTAAGTAGTTTTTAGGCAAAGTATTTTTAGCATTATGTCGGCACCCACTCATGCACGCACCACATTGCATACAACCATTGCGATCAGGTCCAACGCCACCAAAAAATGGATCTTTACTTGCAACACCTTTGCCTCCGCCAAAATAGATTCCAAGCGGAGCCATCTTGAATGTGTGGCCAACACCCATTTCTTCTGCCGCCTCTTTCATGGCCTTGTCGCTGTTTGAAAAATAAGGGTTTTCTGTAACACCCAACATGCGCCGAGCTTGGTCATACCAAGGTTCTAACTCTTCTTTCCAATTAGTAATTGCGGCCCATTGCTTATCAGTGAAGTATTTGTCTCCTGGTTGATACAAAGTGTTGGCATAAACCAATGAACCTCCACCAACACCAGCCCCAGCCAGCACCAAAACATCTGGCAACACATGAATGCGCTGAATACCGTAGAGGCCAACTTTTGGAGCGAAAAGGAATTTACTGATACGCCACGATGTTTTAGGGAAATCTTTATCTCGAAAGCGCTTTCCTGCCTCAAGTACGGCAATGCTATAACCCTTTTCACGTAGGCGTAGTGCAGATACGGAGCCACCAAAGCCGGATCCAATTACTACAACATCAAATTTTTTCTTCACGAATCTTCCATGTCGTTCCATAAGATTCGAGTGAATCTAAAAATGGTTTTGCATCAAACCATTCAGGACCAGCTACTCCTTCAGGCTTCCAAATTCCTTTGTGTATTAACTCCATAGCAATCACTGGATTAAGTGCGGTCTGCCAAACGACTGCTTGGTCGCCATATTCCTTCATTGACCACTCATTATCAATGACGTTATACATATAACAAGCGTATGGCTTTCCATCTTTGTTTAGGCCCTTTACTAATGCACCTGCACAAGTTTTGCCTTTCATGCGCGAACCTAACGTTGCTGGATCCGGTAAAGAGGCAGCAAGCAAATCGCGAGGAGAAACTGAAATTCCCTGAACATCAACATTTTCTTTTCGATCCAAGCCAAGCATATGGATAGTTTTTAAAGTTGTAATGAATTGCGCACCGAGCCCATATTTAAAGTTAACTTTCTTGGCATCAACTTTTTGGGGAATTAAAACTACTTCTTCGTGTTCAACATTTACACATTCGACCGGACCGATACCTTCAGGAAAATCAAAAGTTTCAATCTCACTAAATGGCGCAGTAGTGAACCAACCACGTCCGTCCTCCCATACTAAAGGGGGATTTAAGCATTCTTCGATAGTTGTCCAGATTGAGAATGATGGTGCAAATTCGTAACCTTCAACCGTTAAGTTAGATCCATCCAAAATTGTGATGGAATCAATGACAGAGAAAAGATGATCTGAGGCATAACGAGCAAAGACATCACTCATTCCAGGCTCTATACCCATTCCAACCAGAGCATATATATCGCGCTCTTTCCAGTTCCAATCTCGAGCAAACTGTTCATCTCCTAGTTTTACGCCAGTCTCAGAGTTTGGGTAGTGAGGGTGCGGACGGGACAAAGACATCGCCATGTCAATATAATTAGTACTCTCAATTTCGCATGCTAAAAAAATCGGCATAACAAAACGGGGATCAACAGCGTTGACTACAACGTCTGGTTTTACTTTACGGATAAGTGCTCGAATATCTTCAAGCTCGGCAGCATTAACTTCTGCCGCAGCAAATCTAGAATCCTTGACGCGCACGACAGCCTCTTCAGCACGCGAGAGAGTGCGATCGGCAATAACAAGTGAAGAGATAAATGACTTACGAGATGCGATGTTGACAATAGCTCTGCCAACGCCACCCGCGCCTATTACTAGCGCCTTCATTGCTGGCCCCACATGAGGAAATAGCATCCTTTTCGATTGTTTTTATCAGTCTAGCCTTGCCATTAATTCATGACAAGATTGCCCCGGCACAATCTAAGTCCCCGTAGCTCAGTGGATAGAGCAACCGCCTCCTAAGCGGTAGGTCGCAGGTTCAACTCCCGCCGGGGACACTTACTGTGAATTAATGTTTAAGAGTGAATTTTTGCATCCACTTAGGTGCCCACCAGTTACGCTCACCAAATAAACGCATGAGCGCTGGAACAAGAAGTGCGCGCACGATTGTTGCATCCAGAATAACTGCAAGTGAAACACCAAAGCCCAACATCTTGATTGATGTAACACCACTTGTTATAAAAGCTGCGAACACAACAGCGAGCAGTAGCGCCGCTGCAGTAATGATTCGAGCAGATCGTTGCAAACCAACGGCAACAGATTCAACGTTGCTCTTACCGCTCAAATGCTCTTCGCGGATACGTGAGAGTAAAAATAGTTCGTAGTCCATTGAAAGTCCGAAGACAACCACTGCTACCAAAATCACTGAACCGGTATCTAATGTCCCAGTCACAGTGAAATCACCTACTAGCCACTTCAAGTGACCATCGATAAATATCCACGTAATTGCACCAAGGGTTGCAACCAATGAAAGCCCATTTAGTATCACTGCTTTAATCGGCAAGATGATTGAACCGGTAAAGATGAAGATAAGAATCAATACAGTAAGTGCAATCCAGCCCAAAGCCAATGGCAATGTTCGAGCGATTCCGTCCTGCGAGTCAGTGAAATCAGCAGCAGCTCCACCGATGAGCGTGCCAGCAGGTTTGTCTAGATTTCGAATATCGTGAATAACCTTCATTGAATCAGTACTCCGAGATGGCACAGAGGAAATTACCTGAACTCGAATATCTTGCCCATAAACCTCAATTGCGCCAACACGGACGATGCCGCCAATGCCTTTAACCTTTTCCAAGAAAGCAGTAATTTCACTTTCGCGTCCAACACCCTTTGGTACAACAACTTCAATTGGGCTACCAATTAATCCGTCAAAGCGGGTATCAACTACTTCAGCTGCAAAAGCAGCTGGATTTGATGCAGGTAGAACTCTTGAATCGACTTGGGCAAATGAAATATTAGTAACAGGTGCAGCCAATATTCCTAATACAACTAAGCAAGCAAGAACAACTGGGACCGGACGCTGCATAACGTTGCGTGCAGTGTGTGCCCAGCGACCATCTTCCTTAGGAGTAATTGCGCTCTTTCGTACAACACCCTTATCAACCTTTTCACCCAGCACAGCTAGTAGTGCTGGCAGAGCAATTACTGCACCAATCACGGCAAAGGTGATTACAGCAACACCTGCGTAACCAAAGGATTTCAAGAACTCAAGTGGGAAGAAGAGCAGTGATGCCATGGTGACAAAAACAGTGAGGCCTGAGTAGAAAACTGTCTTACCCGCTGTAGCAACTGTTGTGACTACGGATTCTTCAACACTATGGCCGTTATGAAGTTCTTCGCGGAATCGATTCACCATCAGCAGCGCATAGTCGATGCCCAGTCCCAGCCCAAGGCCAGTAATGAGATTGAGGGCGAAAACGCTGACGTTAGTGAAAAGAGTCAACAGGTAAATTATGAAGAAAGATCCAAGGATTGCTGTTACACCGACAAATAGTGGTGTGGCTGATGCGACGAGTGCTCCGAAAACAAAGACCAGTAGCAGGAATGTAAGGGGAATAGCAATTGACTCAGCAAGAATCAAATCCTTTTCAATTTTGTGATTGATTGCATATGTAATGACGCCAGCACCAGATGCGTAGACATGAACATTCTTGTACTTGCCATCAAACTCTTCTTGTAATGATGCCCCTAATGAACCAAGAGCATCCCAATCAAAAGCATCAAGATCTGAATACACCAAGATAAAGCCTGCTTTTCCATCTTTAGACTTCATAGTCGGTGATCCACCAGTTGACCAGTAGGAGTAAGTTTTCGAGACTCCCTTATGGGCTTGAATCTTCTTTTCAATTTCAGTTGCAGTTGTGGCAACTGCCAGATCATCGATTGTTGAGCTAGCAGAGTCCACAACCATCACTGCAACTGGTTCTTCGGCACCAAATACATCTATGACATATTCAGCAGCTTTTGCAGATTCACTATTAAGGTCTGAGTAACCGCCCGAATCTAAGCGGCCAAAGGATAGTGATCCGACTGCGCCAGCAATGATTGTTGTGATTACAAAGCTTAAAAGGACCAGCTTGCTGCGCTTAACAATGAACTTTCCAAGCTTCTCAAACACGCTTCTTACTCCTTAGATGTAGACTTAAAACTATGAGTGATCTCTTTCCTAACGTGACATCAGATGAGATCGATCCTGAAGCCGCGGCCGAGCAATTACGTCGTGAAGAAGAAATTAAGTCTGATAAGCCGCCCCATCACCAGGATTAATCTGCCTTA
The DNA here is from genome assembly GCA_937888825.1 of uncultured Actinomycetes bacterium. Lineage (GTDB taxonomy): Bacteria > Actinomycetota > Actinomycetes > Nanopelagicales > Nanopelagicaceae > Planktophila. The sequence goes on from CALBFE010000025.1 coordinate 22,727, forward strand.
GCTGCTGGAGTTGGCGCAGCCGCAGGAGTTGTTTTAGCGGGCTCACTTGCAGTTGTCTTTTTTACTGAATCAGTTTTATAAAATCCAGAGCCTTTAAACACAACACCTACGGCGCTATAGACCTTGCGGATTTCACCCTTGCATTGCGGGCACTCTGTCAGTGAAGTATCGCTAAAGGATTGGAAAGCTTCAAATTCGTGCTCGCAAGCGTTACATGCGTATTGGTATGTAGGCACTAGCGCTCCAATCTTTGAATATGGCCGTATTCCAACCCTTTAGGGGGTAGAAGCTAAGTCTAAAGAAGTGAGACGATTGGCGCGAATTCAAGTCCAAGATGTGAAGGAGATCTAAGTGAAAATCACTCGAGCCCGAGAATTCTTGGCAGCTATTGCCCTCCTGGGCTTTCTGGGTATCTCAACAGCTGGTGCAAACTCACTTATTAATACATCTCCAATAAGTGGATCCACAGTCACTACAGCTCCTATGTCAGTAACTCTCACTACTCAAGTTGCATTGCTTCCTGATGCAAATGAAATAGTAGTTACAGATCCAGCTGGAGTTCGCGTTGATGATGGGACTCTAACAATGACTGACCTTTCAGCAACTATTGGTTTGAAGCCACTTGTTGATTCTGGAATTTACAGAGTTTCATACACTTTGTATTCAGAAGGTGATGCACCGCTGGAAGGTTCATTCACTTTTAATTTCTCTGCACCAACTGTGATTTCACCTAACGAAGCATCACCCACTCCAACAGAATCGCAAACACCTGCAAGTAGTAGTTGGGGAACAAGTGTATTTATTATTTTTCTTTTGATTATGGCTTTCTTTGTCTTTATCGCACTCGCGCTCTATGCACGAAAACTCTTTAGGGAACGATGATCGCTTTAAGTACAGTTTTCAAATATCTATCTCTTATAGGAAGTTTTACAGTAGTCGGAACCTTATTGGCAATGGGCTTTTTACTTCTTGATTCCCATGGAAAACTATCAACTTCGGCGCAAAAGCTTCGCACGATGTTATGGATTTCAGGGCTCACCTGGTTTATCGGAAGTGTTGGAACAATTCTCTTTACGTTGGCAACCATTCTGGATCAACCATTATCAGTTGCCTTAGATCCCACAGTCCTACGCTCTTTTATTATGCAAATAACTTTAGGTCAGTACCTACTGTTTCAATCCCTTGTCGCTTTATTCATCACCTTCGCATCAATTCGCGTCAATAAGGTTCTGACAGTTATCGTCCTTCTTATCCTTACCCTCATTGGTTTAGCCGCACCGATATTTCAGAGCCATTCAGCTTCAAGTGGCTCACATGCATTAGCTATTGGTTCTTTAGTCATCCATGTAGTTGCGCTATCTCTCTGGGTGGGTGGGGTTATAACTCTTGCAATATTGGACCCTGACGATAGACCGATTGCAGTGCCGCGCTTTAGCGAATTGGCGTTATGGGCTGCTATTGCAGTCGTCATGAGTGGAACTGTAAATGCTTGGGCTCGTTTGGATTTCAAAGAGGCTTGGAACAGTGCATATGCATGGGTGGTAATTGGGAAAGTTGCTCTAACGATTTCTTTAATAGCTATTGCGTATTTGCATCGCAAGAATTTAGCCCTTCGTAGCTCAATTGATTGGAAAGGCTTTGCGCGATTAATTTTTGCAGAAAGCTTGATCATGGTTGTCACAGTTGCAATGGGTGCATGGCTGTCTTCGAATCAAGCTCCATCAAGACCAGAGCTAGCGAAGTTTGATCCTGCATTAGCGATTGCAGGAATTTCTACGCCACCGGGACCAACGTGGAGCCGAATCCTGTTTAGTTATGAACCAGATGCGCTGATGATTGGAATCTTGGTTACAGCCGTAGCTCTCTATATTAAAGGCGTTGTTGTTCTTACAAAGCGTGGCGATAAGTGGCCAGTAGGTCGCACAATTTCTTTTGCACTCGGAATTTCAGCAATAGATTTTGCAACTAGTGGCGGCCTTGGCTTGTATGCGAACTTTGCTTTTTCATATCACATGGTTGCGCACATGGTTCTTGGAATGATTGCACCTATTGGAATTGTGCTTGGTGCACCAATCACGTTAGCGCTTCGCACTTTGCCACAAGGTAGAAATAGTGATGAGCGCGGTGTGAGAGGCTCACTACTAGCTGCGCTGCATTCTAAATTAGCTGTTTTTTTTACCAACCCAATAGTGGCGTTAGCTTTCTTTGACGGCTCACTCTTTGCCCTCTACTTCACAGATCTATTTGGTTCAATGATGCAATCGCATGTGGGCCACTTGTTGATGAATATTCACTTCCTACTTGCTGGAATCCTTTTCTTCCATGTTGTTATTGGAATCGATCCAAACCCTCGCAGAGTTCCACATTTAGTGCGCATCGTTATTATCTTTGCTGCAATGAGTATTCATGCATTCTTCTCAGTAGCACTAATGTCTACTACGACTTTAATTGACGGCGGTTACTTCGGTTCCCTTAAATCACCATGGCTTGTTGATCTACTTGCCGATCAGCGCATGGGCGGCTCATTAGGTTGGGCGATGGGCGAGATCCCGATACTTCTAGCCCTGGTTGCTACCTTCATTAGTTGGGTTAAGGATGACTCACGTGAAGCTACAAGAATTGATAAGAATTCCGCACGATCTGCAGCCATGGGGCAACCAGATGAGTTGGCTACCTATAACAAGTATTTGCAAGATTTAGCACAACGCGATAGAAATGAGCCCTAATGGAAAACTTATTTGATATTCCCAGCGAGTATAAGGATCTACGTGCCAGTGTTCGCGCTTTGGCCGAAAAAGAGATCGCACCTTATGCAAAAGCAGTCGATGAGGATCATCGCTTCCCACAAGAAGCAGCTGATGCACTTCAAAAGGCAGGTCTTGCTGCAGCACATGTTCCAACTGAATTCGGTGGCGATGGCGCAGATGCATTAGCTGTTGTAATTATTATTGAAGAAGTCGCACGAGTTTGTGGTGCTTCATCACTGATTCCTGCAGTTAATAAACTTGGTTCACTTCCCTTAATACTGGGCGGAAATAAAGATCAAAAGCAGCGCTGGTTGTCTCAATTAGCACAAGGAAAAGGTTTTTCTTATTGCCTTTCAGAATCTGAGGCAGGTTCAGATGCTTCTGCACTTCGTACAAAAGTAGAGCAAGATGGTGATGGCTGGATTCTTAATGGAAGCAAAAAATGGATTTCAAATGCAGGGATCTCAGAGTTTTACACCGTCGTTGCCCAAAGTGACGCATCTCTTGGCTCTAAAGGAATAACGGCATTTGTCGTTGAAAAATCTGATCCAGGCGTATCTTTTGGTTCACCAGAAAAGAAGATGGGTTTTAGAGGATCACCTACGCGTGAGGTTTATTTCGACAACGTAAAGCTTGCTGATGATCGCCGTATTAGTGAAGTTGGTGAAGGATTTGCGCTAGCAATGAACACTCTTGATCACACACGCATTACCATTGCTGCCCAAGCCTTAGGTATTGCCCAAGGCGCACTTGATGTTGCAACTCAGTATTCACATGAGCGTAAGCAGTTTGGTAAAGAGATTTTTGATTTCCAAGGTATTCAATTCATGTTGGCAGATATGGCAATGAATATTGAAGCTGCCCGTCAATTAACTTATGTGGCTGCATCAAAGAGTGAGAGCGGTGAAAAGGATTTACGTTTCTTCTCAGCGGCAAGTAAGTGCTTTGCTAGTGATGTTGCAATGAAAGTGACAACTGATGCAGTTCAGATCTTGGGCGGATACGGCTATGTTTCAGATTACCCAGTTGAGCGAATGATGAGAGATGCCAAACTCACTCAAATTTATGAAGGAACTAATCAAATTCAACGAATAGTTATGGCGCGCAATCTACCTAACGCTTAAATCTGACAATCAGTGAAGGCGTTGCCGCAGCATCTAGGGCAATATCGTGGGATTCTCTAGGCAAAGTTTCACTCGTTAATTCACCTGCATGAACTAAACCAAGCTTCCATCCAGGCAGCGTTGGTAATGCGCGGTCATAAAAACCGCCGCCTTGTCCCATTCGATAACCCTCTTGGTCAATACGAAGTGCTGGAGTGATGACTGCGCCAACATCACTTGTGTCTGTTACAGCCGGACCAGTTGGTTCTGTCAGATTCTTAGTTACTTTCAATTTCGTTGGATCGCCATCCCACTGAACCCATTCAATGACTAAACCGTTAACTCGGGGCAGTAAGAGTTTTTTACCATCTGCCAAAAAAGCTTTGTTGATTTCATCTGTGCTGGGCTCCTGGGCATATGAAAAGTAAGAGCAGATTGTTGTGGCATTGAGGATCTCTGGGGCTTTCAAAATGATATTGAAATTGGTCGGAATGAATTTTTGAACCCGTTCACGGCGGTAGCGATCTCGCAACTGCTTCTTAAGTGTGTTCTGATTCATTGCTTCTGACCTCCGCTTTCCACGCCTAAATCCCAAAGATTACTGACCACAACAAGTATGGTGTGATTATGGCAGAGCACACGCGGGTTGATGAGTTTTTGACTTCACTTTTAGCGATTTGCAAACCCCTTGATTCTTTTGAAATGCCTTTACTAGATGCCCATGGTGCAACGTTGTCGCAAGATGTCTTTGCTGGAGAGCGCTTGGTAATGAAAGCCGGATCTAGGATCCGCTCCACTCAAATTGGATTAGCAGCATCCATTGGACTCGATCACTTACCCACCAGACCGCATCCACGTGTAGTGGTGATGTCAGCTGGCCCAGATCTAGTTGAACCTGGTAAAACGCTTAAAGATGATGAAGAGTTTGAGACTAACTCCTGGATGCTCACAACAGCTGTGCGCGAAGTAGGAGCGGTTGCTTATCGCGTGCACTCAATTCCAGAAGATGAAGCGCAGCTGCAGAATTTGATTGAAGATCAATTAGTACGGGCTGATCTCATAATTATTAGCGGTGAGCGCCATGATGATTCATTTGATTTGATTACCCGCACTATTTCTAACATGGGTGAAATTACGACCGTTGATATGGCAATAGAGATGAGCGGTCGACATAACTTCGGCCTTATTGGTCCAGATAAGACCCCAATCGTCACTCTTCCGGGTGATCCAATTGCGGCATATATCTCTTTTGAACTCTTCGTTCGTCCAATGATTCGCACAATGTTGGGCGCTGCAACCATTCACCGCCCTAGCGTTAAAGCTAAGTTGGAAAAGGCAATTGAATCCAGTGATGGAGTGCGCTCATACATTCGCGCAGCCCTTTCTGAAGATGGCAAGTCGGTAACACCGCTGGCCCATCAAGAAGAGATATCAACACTCTCAGATGCTTCAGCTTTTATTGCCGTTGGTGAAAAAGATATTAATTTAAAAGCTGGCGATGAAGTAACTGTTGTGATTTTAGAGCGTAGATACATTTAAGTAGTCTTATGACGCATTCATGGCCGGTGGTACTTAAGAGTCAAGATCTATCGATGCAGGCATTGAGATTTAGAGATCGTGGACGTTGGAATAATGTCCGAGCCGAAAATCGTGACTGGTTATCTCCCTGGGAAGCCACAATTCCAATCATTGCTGGGGATGCTGCGCAGAACCCCGACCAGCTTCCTTCCTACTTTGAAATGGTTCGCACCCTTAACTCTGAGGCTCGAAATGGCCGCTCATTTTCATTTGCAATCTGGCATCAGCGCAATTTAATTGGACAGATTTCACTGGGCGGCGTGATCCTTGGCGCAATGCGGGGCGGGCATATTGGTTATTGGATTGATAAAAACTATGCCAATAAGGGTTTTACAACGCAAGCGGTGATGGCCTTAACAGATTATTCATTTTCTGCGCTGAATCTTCATCGCGTTGAAATCAATATTAGGCCCGAGAACGCTGCATCAAGGCGAGTAGCTGAGAAAGCTGGCTATATTTTTGAAGGCGAACGTCCGCGCTATTTACATATCGCTGGTAGTTGGCAAGACCATGTCGTATTTGTTAAAGAAAATCCTGCCGTTAAGTAGGCTCTAAATCCCAAGTTCTATAGGTCTCATCCTTTATCTTTATGCATCATGGCTTCCGGACTTATCTATATTGCGATCATTGGTATGTGGGTCGCATATTTTGCACCCCGTTGGATCCATGACCGCAATGAATTTTCTGGAAAATCTGTTGAGCGATTCAAGAGTGCACTGATTGTTGTTGCAAGTTCATCGCCACAAGGAATTTCTGGAAGCGGATCGATTCATATCGATTTAGATCGCGAAGCAAAAATTGCGCAACTTCTTATGCGCAGACGAATTATGTTTTTTGTTTTAACTGGTTCTCTAACTACAACACTTGTGGGTGGTTTCATGAATACGATGCCTTTTATTTACTCATTAGTTCCTGCAACTGGAATTTTGATTTATGTTGCAAGTGTTCGTCGCCAAACAATCGCTGACAAGATTCAATACCGACGTATTCAACAACTTCATCGTCGCACAGCTGGTGTATCAGCAACGAACTTAGCGGAAGTTGTCACACCAAAGCCTTCACAAGAACATTGGATTCCACTTTCTGAGCGCGAACTCAAAGGCGTTGTTTTATTGCCTAAGGGAACAGCAGCTATTCGCCAAACGTGGGAACCATCAGAAGTGCCATCTCCAACATATGTCAGTGCACCGAAGGCAATTATTCCTAAGCGCGTTATTGATTTAACTATTCCTGGAGCATGGAGTGAAGAGCAAGAGCGTCTAGAACGTGAAGCATTAGCTGCTGCTTCACCTTCGCGTGATGAAATCTTTGATCAACAACTAGCTGATGAAGCAGTTGAACGCCTTAAGCAAGCACGCGCCTCTAACGAATAGTTAGATCCACGAACTCATCCACATACGTTGTAACCAAGCATCGTATGTGATTACTTCGCCTGTGAAAATTGGTAAGAAATAAACAAAATTCAAAAAGATAACTGTTACAAAGGCTGCAACTAAGGCTTGTGAGGTTCCTGATTTTAAAGAACTATCCAGCAATAGTTTTGCGCAATACACAAGGGCCAGAATCATGAAAGGCTCGAAAATAACTGCATAGAAAGTAAATACTGTGCGGGCTTGGAAGAAGAACCAAGGTAAGTATCCGGCAGCCATTCCAAGCACAATTAAATTCAACGCAGGCTCAGAGGTGCGCTTAACTAAGGTGCGTAACCAAAAACCAATAGCTACAGCGACAGCAATAGTTCCTGCCCACCAAAGTAGTGGCGTGCCAATAGCTAATACTTCCTGTGCGCAGTTATCGCTACCGCAACCCTTTGGTGATTCATAGAAGAAAGAAGTTGGTCTACCCATCACCATCCAACTCCAAGGATTGGCTTGATAGGAATGTTTTTCAGTTAATCCTGTATGAAAGCCCAACATCTCTGAGTGATAGTGAATCCAGGAAGTAAATGGATTCGATGACCATTGGCGATCCCAACCGCGGCTACTGAGAAACCAACCAGTCCAAGAGGTGATGTAAACAATTACTGGAAGGAATCCATATTGAATGAATTTCATAATTGTTGGTCGAACTAAGTGTTTAGAAGGATGCTGCGAGAAGATTCTATAAAGAGAAACAAAGATCATTGCAACCAAGAAATAAACTGCACTCCACTTACAACCCATTGCTAAACCTATGGCAATAGCTGCAAACCAATGTCTTTGCTGGTGCCATAAGTAAACTGCCAAGAGAACAAAGAAAGTTAAAAAGAGATCAAGAAGAGCTGTTCGTGAGTGAACAAGCACCAAACCATCACAAGCCATTAGGAAGGCACCTATGCCCGTTAACAATGGTGAATAGAACAGAACATGGACTAAGCGGGCAAAGAGCAAAATAAGTAATGTGCCGATAAGGGCTGTTGCAAATCGCCAACCAAATTCATTGTCACCAAAGAGCTTGATACCACTTGCTATGAGCCATTTTCCGACAGGTGGATGAACAATGAACTCTGGCTTGCTGCCGCTAACTTCCACGCCATACTTCAAAAAATCTCTAGCGCCATCGACGTAATAGACCTCATCAAAAACAAAGCCCTTAGGTGTTGCAAGGTTTATTAATCGAATCGCAAGGGAGACAATCGCTATAAGGATGGGGGTGATGGCGGCGATCATGTGTGTAATCGTATGCGCAAATTGGTGTGAAATTACTGAGATGATGGACCCATGGCATTGATATTGGCAGCAACCCCGTTGGGCAACCCAGCCGATGCAAGCGCGCGGTTAAAAACTGCCATTGAAGATGCCACGATTATTGCCGCTGAAGATTCCAGACGCTTTCACCGTTTGTGTTCAGATCTTGGAGTTACTTTCACAGCCCGCATACTCTCCTTCTTTGAAGGCAATGAAGATGAACGAACTGCTGAACTATTAAACGAATTAGCAACTGGCGCGCATGTTCTAGTTGTTTCAGATGCAGGCATGCCAACAATTAGCGACCCAGGTTTTAGGTTGATGCGTGAAGCAATTGCTCGCGGTCTTGAAGTCTCTGTTATCCCAGGACCGAGCGCTGTAACTATGGCAGTTGCGTTATCAGGCCTGCCAACAGATCGATTTACATTTGAAGGATTTCCACCTCGCAGTGCTGGTGCACGATTAGCGACATTTGAAAAACTACGTCATGAAGAGCGAACTATGGTGTTCTTTGAAGCACCACATCGATTGGCAGACTCACTCTCAGATGCGCAATCAGTCTTTGGAAGTGAGCGCAAAGGTGCTATTTGCCGTGAGATGACTAAGCGTTATGAAGAAACTATTCGTGGAACACTTTCGCAGCTTTCAACGTGGGCTGATGCCAATGAAGTACTCGGTGAAATCACTCTAGTAATCCAAGGCGCTGTCCTGGATTCAGCAACAATGACTGCTGATGAAATGGTGGCTCGTGTTCGAGAGCTTGAAGCTGCAGGCATGGATCGCAAAGGGGCAATAGCCTCAGTTGCTGCTGAATTCTCAATTGCAAAGCGGTTGGTTTATGCCGCAGTGGTCGATGCGAATAAGATGAGCAAGTGACTAAGTCCTTTTATCTAACGACGCCGATTTATTACGTCAACGATGCACCTCATATTGGCCATGCCTATACGACGGTTGCCGGTGATGTGTTAACTCGTTGGCATCGTCAAAAAGGTGAATCAGTCTGGTTTTTAACTGGCACAGATGAGCATGGCCAAAAGGTTATGCGCACGGCAGAGGAAAATAACACTGCTCCACAAGCTTGGGTTGATCGCTTAGTGCAAGATGCGTGGAAACCTAATTGGGAAGCCCTCAATATCGCTAACGATGATTTCATTCGCACCACTGAAAAACGTCACACTGAGCGCGTTCAAAAATTCTTACAATCCCTTAAAGACTCTGGACATATTTATGCTGGTAAGTATGAAGGTCCATACTGTGTTGGTTGCGAAGAGTTCAAGCTTCCTGGCGACCTCATTGAAATTGATGGCAAGAAATGCTGCCCTATTCATAGCAAGCCAATTGAACTTGTCAATGAAAACAACTGGTTCTTTAAGCTGTCAGCTTTTGTTACACCATTGCTCGAGCACTACCGCAAGAATCCAGATGCTTGCCAACCTGAGAGTGCGCGCAATGAAGTTGTTTCATTTTTAGAAGGTGGCGTGACAGATCTTTCTATTTCACGGTCAACTTTTGATTGGGGAATTCCTGTTCCTTGGGATACTGATCAAGTTGTTTATGTTTGGTTTGACGCGCTCCTTAACTATGCAACTGCAGTTGGATTAACTGATGCACCAGATAGTGAAGGTGGCAAGAAGTTTGCTCAGACGTGGCCAGCAGATGTTCACTTGGTCGGTAAAGACATCTTGCGCTTCCACGCAGTTATTTGGCCAGCAATGCTCATGGCTGCAGGTTTAGATGTTCCTAAAAAGGTATTTGCTCATGGTTGGCTACTCGTTGGTGGCGAAAAGATGAGTAAGAGTAAGTTGACTGGTATTGCACCTAAAGACATTACAGATCACTTTGGTGTTGATGCTTTCCGCTATTACTTCTTACGTGCAATTCCATTTGGTACTGATGGCTCTTTTTCATGGGAAGACATGGCCGCTAGATATACCTCGGAGTTAGCAAATGACTTTGGAAACCTAGCTTCTCGCTCAGCAGCAATGGTGGAGAAGTACTGCAGCGGAGTATTACCAGCTAAAAGCAATGATGCTGGGCTTGAGAGCGCACTGAAAGAGGCCGCTACAAAGGCCGATGCTGCAATCTGTGAATTGGATTTTCAAGGTGGAATCCTTGCGATTATGGATTTTTGTAAAAAAGTAAATGGCTATGTGACTGAAAAAGAGCCATGGATTCTTGCTAAAGATCCTGCTAACCAGCAGGTACTGGAAGATGTCCTATATAACACCGCAGAATCTCTGCGTGCATTGGCCGTGTTACTCAATGCAGTAATGCCGCAGACATGTGAAATTTTGTGGAGCAGCTTAGGTGCCCAAGCATCATTAGGTGATCTTGGTGCACAAAAGATTTCCGATGTTGCAACCTGGGGCCAGTTACCACCAGGTGTCACCGTTACTAAAACCCCAGTTCTTTTCCCCCGCTTAGAAACGAACGCTTAATACATATGGCTGATCGCCACAACCGCGATATAGATCGTCAGCGGGCACCTCTACCAGAACCACTTCCTGCTCCAACAGTTGATTCACATGCACATATGGAGATCATCACTGATACTGTGCCGGATTCACCAGAGGTTGCGCAAGTAATTGCTGAAGCTAAAAGCGTCAATGTGGATCGAATCATGCAGGTTGGATACTCAGCAGAGCAATCAGCATGGTGTGTGTCGGCGGCAGAAAAGTGGAACACCTCAGTTTTAGCAGCCGTTGCACTACATCCAAATGAGGCACCAGTTGTTGAGAATATAGAAGCTGATTGGGCAGTAATTGCTAAATTAGCCGAGCATCCACGAGTTCGAGCAATTGGTGAAACAGGTTTAGATTATTACCGCACACCACCAGAGCTTCGCGGGCGCCAACAAGAATCCTTTAAATGGCATATTGAGTTAGCTAAAAAGACTAGCAAGGCCCTCATCATTCATGATCGCGATTCACATGATGATGTTCTATCTGTATTACTTGAAGTCGGAGCCCCAGAAAAGGTTATCTTTCACTGTTTTTCAGGAGATGTTGAGATGGCTAAGACCTGCATAGAGCGTGGATATGTTCTCTCATTTGCGGGCACGTTAACCTTTAAAAACGCCCCTGCCCTGCGAGATGCAGTAAAGCTAGTTCCAATAGATCAACTTCTTGTTGAAACAGATTCACCATTCTTAGCCCCTATGCCTCATCGCGGCGCCCTTAATACTCCAGCTCAAATTGCAAACATCGTGCGTGCAATGGCCACTGAGCGAAATGCAGATCTTGGTGAATTAGCAAGCGCCCTTGGCGATAATGCCGAACGTTTATTTGGCTCATTTGCCTCATGACATTATTAGGAGCAGCACAAATCCGCGAACTTGCCGCGGCGTTAGAACTAAAGCCTTCCAAGTCTCTTGGACAAAACTTTGTTATTGATTCAAATGTCTGCACAAAGATCGTGCGCATAGCAGCCGTTGGTCCAACTGATATCGCACTTGAAATTGGTCCTGGTCTTGGTTCTTTGACGCTAGCTTTGCTTGAAAGCGCGGCATCGGTTGTGGCTGTTGAAATTGATTCGCGTTTAGCTGACCAACTTCCGATAACAGTTGCTAATCACTTTGAACATCCAGAAAATCTCACAGTTCTAAACCAAGACGCACTCACTATTCAAAGCTTGCCCGTTGATCCAACGGTGTTAGTAGCAAATTTGCCATATAACGTTTCAGTGCCTGTGTTGCTGCATTTACTTGAGAAATTTACTTCTCTTCGCACAGGAGTTGTTATGGTTCAAGCCGAAGTAGCTGATCGCTTAGCGGCAAAGCCTGGAACTAAGGATTATGGAATTCCTTCAGTTAAAGCTGCGTGGTGGGCAGAAGTTAAAGGTGCGGGATCTGTCTCGCGTTCAGTATTTTGGCCAGCACCTAACGTTGATTCAAAATTAGTTTCATTTACTCGTAGGCAAACTCCGGGGGATGAAGAACTACGTCGTAAAGTTTTCACCATTATTGATGCAGCCTTTGCTCAGCGTAGAAAGATGCTGCGCTCAGCTCTCTCTACCCTCTATGGCTCTTCTTCTGCTGCAGAGCAGATTCTTAAGCGCGCAGATATTGACCCCACTCTTCGCGGTGAAGCTTTAGAGATCTCTTCTTTTTGTGCCATCGCAGCCGTTGCACCTGACATTTTCTAGCCAACACATTAAGGTCAATTCATGCCAATAAAAAACGTGACGGTTCGGGTGCCAGCAAAGGTCAACCTGCAACTATCAGTTGGCCCACGTGAAGACGATGGTTTTCATGACCTTGTCTCAGTTTTTCAAGCAATATCTATTTTTGATGAAGTAACACTCTCCTTAGGGCAACCAAAGTCTGGAGTGAGCGTTTCCATTACTGGCGAACAAACCCATGGCGTGCCAGCAGGTGCTAATAACTTAGCTGCCCAAGCTGTGGCACTGATGGCAGAAGAGTATGACATTGAAATTGATGTACATATTGAAATTAAGAAATCCATTCCAGTTGCTGGGGGAATGGCTGGTGGTAGCGCAGATGCTGCAGCCACAATCGTTGCAATCGATTACTTGTACTCACTAGGCATGAGCCGTGAAGAGATGGCAGATATTGCAGCCAAACTCGGTAGTGATGTTCCCTTTATGTTAAATGGTGGAACAGCAATAGGCACTGGTCATGGGGATCAGTTAACTTCTGCGCTATCACGCGGTACTTATCACTGGGTTCTTGCACTTTCTACGCATGGTTTATCAACACCTGCTGTGTATGCAGAGTGTGATCGCTTGCGAACTGGACTTGAAATTGTGGAACCACAAACTAATGAAGCACTCATGCAGGCATTACTTGCAGCTGATGCAGAATCAGTGGGTGCGCACTTGATAAATGATTTACAACCAGCGGCATGTTCTTTGCGTCCAGCACTTCGTCTTGTTCTAGATGTTGGCCAGGAGTATGGAGCGTTAGGGGCGTTAGTCTCAGGATCAGGGCCAACCGTTGCTTTTCTCGTTGCTGATGAGGAAGCTGGACTTGATTTAACGGTGGCATTGACCTCAAGCGGAGTAGTGGGCAGCGTCGTTCGCGCATATGGCCCAGTGGCTGGGGCAAAAGTAATCTCATAAAGAAGGTGCAATGTGGTCACAACCATGCCCATTTATGAGGGAGAATACGTGTTCCGCCATTGTGTAGTGGCTAGCACATGGGCCTTTGAAGCCCAGGGTCCAGGATCGATACCTGGTGGCGGAGCCACCGATAGGATTCACTCGTGACCGTAGAAACCGTGATCGTTCTCGCAGCTGGCGAAGGCACACGGATGAAATCGGCAAAAGCCAAAGTTCTCCATAGCGTTGCAGGGCGTTCGTTACTTGGACATGTCTTACATGCAGTTAATCACCTTGAAGCTAAGCAGGTTCGAATTATCGTGGGCTCTGGCCGTGAATTAGTTGAAGAACACATCTCATTGATTGCACCAAAAGCCTCAACTGTTTTTCAAGAACACCGTGGTGGAACAGGACATGCTGCGCAGTTGGCGCTCGCAGGTTTATCACCTAAAGGCACAGTTTTAGTTCTAGCTGGTGACACACCCATGCTCACCGGAGAATCACTGGCAGCCTTTATCGATGCTCATAATGCTGGAAAGTTTGCAGCATCAGTTCTCACCGCTGAGCACCCAGACCCAACAGGTTATGGCCGAATTATTCGAGATGATGCTGGTGAGCTTTTAAAGATTGTTGAAGAAAAAGATGCCACAGAAGATCAACGAATTATCTTTGAAATCAACTCTGGCGTGTATGCATTTGATGGAGCGGCGCTGGCAGCATCTATCGGCAAGATTAATAACTCCAACGCCCAAGGCGAGCTGTATTTAACTGATGTCATCGGTATTTTGAAAAGTGAAGGTGCATCAGTTGCAGCGATCATGATTGATGATTTCACTGAAATTCTCGGTGTCAATGACCGAGTGCAATTAGCTGAGTCTGCAGCGCTACTGCGCGATCGCATCAATGATGAGTGGATGCGCGCCGGTGTAACAATTATCGATCCGACAACAACCTGGATTGATGCAACTGCCACAATCTCATCAGATGTGACTATTCATCCGGGTAGTGGGATTTATGGAACTACGACCATTGCACAAGGTGCATCTATTGGTCCTCGCACAACCCTTACCAACTGCCAAGTAAAAGAAGGCGCATCAGTTCTTGAATCAATCGCAATAGATACTGTGATTGGCCAAGGATCAACCGTTGGACCATTTACATACTTGCGCGCTGGAACTGTCCTTGGTGATGCAACTAAGGCTGGAGCATTCGTTGAAATGAAGAATGCCACAGTGGGAACTGGCTCAAAAGTTCCCCACCTTTCCTATGTTGGCGATGCCACTATTGGGCAAGGCAGCAATATCGGGGCTGCAACAATCTTTGTTAACTATGACGGGGTAGAAAAGCACCACACCACTATCGGAGATCATGTCCGAATCGGTAGCGACACAATGTTGGTTGCACCAGTAACCGTGGGAGATGGGGCATACACCGCCGCTGGATCTGTAATAACTGAAGATGTTCCTGCAGGAGCGATTGGCGTTGGCAGAGCCAAGCAAAGAAATGTATTAGGTTGGGTCATGCGCAAGCGCGCTGGATCCAAGTCAGCACAAGCCGCCGAAGCTAAAGAGAAGAAGGGCTAATAAATGAGCGAGATCCGTTTATCTTCTGAAAAGAGATTACGTCTTTTTGCAGGCCGCGGATTTCCTGAATTAGCAGATGAAGTTGCAGCAGAGCTTGGTATTCCGCTCACTCCAACATCTGCATATGACTTTGCAAATGGCGAAATCTTCGTTCGCTTCGAAGAATCAGTTCGTGGTTGCGATGCTTTCGTTATTCAAAGCCACACAACTCCAGTTAATAAGCAGATCATGGAACAACTCATCATGGTCGATGCATTAAAGCGCGCATCTGCAAAGCGCATCACAGTTGTTGCACCTTTTTATGGTTATGCACGTCAAGATAAAAAGAGCCGAGGACGCGAACCAATCACAGCTCGCTTAATGGCAGATCTTTTCAAAACAGCCGGTGCTGATCGATTAATGTGCGTTGATTTACACACATCACAAATTCAAGGTTTCTTTGATGGTCCTGTGGATCATCTCTTCGCACTTCCAATGTTGGCTAACTATGTTGGCAGCAAAGTAGATCGCACACGCTTAACAATCGTCTCTCCAGACTCAGGGCGAGTACGTGTTGCAGAGCGTTGGTCAGACTTACTCGGTGGTTGCCCAATTGCGTTTATTCACAAAACCCGTGATCCACGTGTGCCAAATGAATCAACAACAGGACGCGTAGTGGGTGATGTGCAGGGTCAAACCTGTGTAGTTATCGATGACATGATCGACACAGCAGGCACAATCACTAAGGCCGTTGACTCTCTCTTTGAGGCAGGTGCTGAAGATGTCATTATCGCTGCAACACACGCTGTGCTTTCAGGTCCAGCAGTTGAGCGCTTGAAGTCTTCCAGAGCCTCAGAAGTTGTTGTTACAAATACTCTGCCAATCTCTGAAGATCAAAAATTTGATGGACTCACAGTCCTATCGATTGCTCCACTTCTCGGCCGCGCCATCCGCGAGGTATTTGAAGATGGATCGGTCACCTCCCTCTTTGACGGTCATTCCTAAGCGGGGATTTGCTTCAAAGCGCCCCTCGAAGATATTGTTGGCATTGTTCCGGCGAGGGTAAGAATTTACTTCCGTAATCGACGGCTTAAGGACTTAACTCCTCATCGGAACTTTGTGCAGAGACCGAAGTTACGAAATCTAAATATTTAGAGGAGATTTAAAATGGCAGAAATTAGCATCAACGGCGTTCTTCGTACCGAATTTGGTAAGGGCGCATCACGTCGTGCACGTCGCGATGGTTTGGTTCCTGCCGTCATCTACGGTCACGGTGAAAAGCCACAACACATCACACTTCCAGCACGCGAACTTGGCGTTGCTCTGAAGCAGTCAAACGTATTGCTAGACATCTCTATTGATGGCAAGACAGAGCTCACACTTCCAAAGGCAATTGTTCGCCACCCACTCAAGCAGATCCTTGAGCACATCGATTTAGTTCTAGTTCGTCGCGGTGAGAAGGTTGTTGTTGCAGTTCCTGTTCACGCAATTGGTGAGCACAGCCGCGATGGAATCCTTGAGCACGTTCACAACTCAATTGAAGTTCGCGTTGAGGCAACTGCAATTCCTAGCTTCCTAGAAGTTGATATTGATGGAATGACCTCTGGTGAGTCACGTTATGCATCAGATGTGAAGCTTCCAGCTGGCGTTGAACTTGAATCAGATCCAAAGACAATCGTTGTTCACTTGTCTGAGAAGTCCACAGCAGTTGAAGAGGTAGTTGCTCCAGTAGCAGCAGCAACTGATGCGGCAGCACCTGCAGAAGATGCAGAAAAGAAGGACGCTTAACCCTTACGCTTAGCGTTATGACGTGGTTGGTAGTGGGCCTGGGCAATCCAGGCGATAAATACGCTGCCACCCGTCACAACGTGGGCCAGATGGTGATCGATGAATTAGTTCGACGCCACAACATTAAATTATCTTCACACAAATCCCGCACACACATTGCAGCCTTTAAGTTAGGTGTTGGTGTTGATGCCCACCCAGTTATTGTTGCTAAATCACATTCATTTATGAATGAGACTGGTGGGCCAATTAAAGCCCTTGCAAATTTTTACTCTATTGAGCCACAAAAGATTATTGCCCTACATGATGAACTCGATATCCCCTTTGCAGCTATTCGCACAAAATTAGCTGGGGGAGATAACGGCCATAACGGACTTAAATCTATGACTTCTGCTTTTGGCACCGCAGAGTATTACCGCGTGCGTTTAGGTATTGGTCGGCCTATGGGAGAACAAGATCCAGCTGACTTTGTTTTGAAAGCTTTTTCCAAGGTGGAACAAAAAGATTTGGGTGAATTTATTGTGCGGGGAGCAGATGTGGTTGAGTCTTTGATTAATGAAGGTTTAGAGCGAACACAAACTCGTTATAACTCTTAATCAACCCGTATTTCTAAGTCCTGCAGCAACTCCGTTAATGGTGAGCAATAGAGCTCTGCGCAATAGCGGATCTGCCAAATCTCCAGCATCACGCACGCGCTTGAGCAAGTTAATTTGCAGCAAGTGGATTGGTGAAAGATAAGCATCACGGACGTGCAATGTGCGAGCCAAGATCTCTTGATCTCCTAGTAGTGATTTCTTATTAGTTAGCTTCAGGATTTCAGCCACAGTTAGATCAAACTCAGCCTGGATCTGATCGAGGAAGTGGTGGAGTTCTTTCGGAACCAGAGTTTGAACGTAGCGACGAGCAAGAGCTAAATCAGTCTTTGCCAAGGTCATTTCAACGTTGCTAATGAAAGTGTGGAAGAAGTGCCATTCACTGAGCATCTTTTGTAACACATCAGTTTTGCCAGCCTCGCGTGCCGCCTTTAAACCAGAGCCCACACCAAACCAGCCAGGAACAATCTGTCGTGATTGCGTCCAGCCAAATACCCATGGAATAGCGCGCAATGAACCAAGGCCACTGCTTGCATCAGGACGACGCGACGGACGTGAACCTAAGAAGAGATTTCCTAACTGTTCTACAGGAGTGGATGCATAGAAATAAGCAGGTAGATCTGGGTGATCAACAAGTGCGCGGTAAGCGGTAAATGAGCGATCGCTAATTAACTGCATGCATTCACTCCAGCTATTTAAATCTGCAACTGATTGACGTGGGCCGCGATTGAGCACCGTTGCCTCTAGAGATGCGGCCAGAGTTAACTCAATGTTTTCACGGGCAAGGGAAGCTAGTGCGTACTTATCGCTGATTACTTCGCCCTGTTCAGTCATTTTAATCTGACCATCAACAGAGCCCCATGGAAGTGCAACTAAGGCTTCATATGTTGGCCCGCCACCGCGACCAACAGAACCACCGCGACCATGGAATAAACGTAGCTTCACGCCATGCTTCATTGCGATGTCGCGCAAAGAACGTTGTGCTCGATGGATTTCCCACTGGCTTGTTGCAATTCCCGCATCCTTATTTGAATCTGAATAACCCAGCATTACTTCTTGAACATCACCGCGAAGTGCTACAAGTGCACGGTAGGCAGGATTGCTCAAAAGCTTTTCAAGAATTTCACCTGAAGCACGAAGTTCTGCGACGGTTTCTAGCAATGGTGCAAAACCAATGCGTGCTTTCTTATTCTTCAAATTCACTAATCCTGCTTGCTGAGCAAGGACAACAGCTGCAATTAAGTCATCGGCACCTTTTGTCATTGAAACGATATAAGTTTCAATTGCCTGTGAGCCAAAGCGATCAATGAGATCTGCGATAGCAAAGAATGTATCTAGCGTCTTTTGTGCTCTGGCATCCAAGCCTTTTACATCTAAGTTCGTATCTGCAGCCAAAAGAGCGGTGAGAATCTCGAACTTTTCTTCATGCGTTTTTTCACTATAGCCAACCCCAGTTACTTGGGCCAAAAGGTGATGATGAGCATCGGAGTGCTCACGAACATCCATAGTTGCGTGGGTAATTCCAAAGGCTGCAACTGTGCGGATTGTGCGCTCAAGTAGGCCTGTAGCAATTAACTCACCTTTATGTGCAAAGAGAGAATCACGCATCAACATTAAATCTTTAAGTAGTTCATCAGTATCTGCATAGTCGCGATGCGGAACATGAGCAGTGCCCTTTGCATGGCGATCTCGAGTTAGTGCAAGACGGTGCACAATTGCTGTGGCTTTTAAGCGATAAGGCTCTTGGGCATTAAGGCGCAAGAAACGCGGTTCAAACTCAGTGATGTGCGCTAAATCTTGTTCCACTGATGCAGTGAGCTCTGGGGTGGCACCAATAATGCGAGTTGAGATAGAAAGCACTTGGCGCAGTGAATTCATGGCATCGATTGTTACGCGAATTGCGTGAGCAACTTGTAGGACCATCGCATCAGTAGTTACTTGCGCAGTCACATTTGGATTACCGTCACGGTCTCCACCAATCCAGCTACCAAAAGATAATGGACGGGCTGTAACTGGAACCACAACATCAATACGATTCATTTCGCGCGCAAAGTCGTTGAGAACCTCAGGAACAGTTTGGCGGAATAAATCATCCAGGTAGTAAAGAGCGTTCATTGCTTCATCAAGTGGCTCAGGTTGGCCAACACGAAGTTCATCTGTCTGCCAGAGTAAATCAATAGTTTCAGCTAAGCGATCTGCTTGAGAAGGATTACGTGAATCCTCTAATAAGTCTGCAACCTGTCCCAACTTACTGAGCACTGAACGACGAGCTGCTTCAGTTGGGTGGGCAGTAAATACTGGGCGTACTGACATCTCTTTAATCCATGTAGAAATCTCTTCAACACTTAATTCATGTCCAGGTGTTTGAGCTTTTAGCGCCGTTTCAATTTTATCTACGGCACGTGCCAACCATGATCTGCCATCGGCGCGAGCATCGGCTAATACCCGAGCACGGTGGACTTGTTCTGCCACGTTTGCCAAATTGAAGTAGGTGCTAAAAGCACGCACCAACTGCACTGAATCTTCAACAGATAAAGATGCGAGTAATTCAACACTTTCATCTTCACCAACAGATTTACGAACCTTTTCAACAAGAGCTAAAAGTTCTGGCCCTTCTTGTCGCACCAGTGTCTGACCCAGTAAATCTCCGAGTTTGCGGACATCACTGCGCAAATCAGCATCATCTGCTGCTATTGCACCGCCAAATCCCCTGGTTTCCATTGGGTAATCCTCTCAGGTCGCCGTAGGTGGTGCGAACAAATTACAATGAATCCATTAGCCCCCTCCCTTTTGGGAACGGGGCCTAAGGGCGTTTATAGGAAGGTGTACTTGTGCGTGGCTTAATTTCATCACTGCCTACGCAGCTAGATGCATCTCATATTGTGGCGCCTTTGCCGCTCTATCCATTTCTATTGGCAGCTCGCGCCGCTGATCACCCATTACTTGTTGTCACAAGTTCTAGCCGCAGCAGTGAAGATCTTGTTAATGAACTCAGTGAACTTCATTCCAATGTTGTCGAGTTTCCTGCTTGGGAAACTCTGCCGCATGAGCGATTAAGTCCGCGAAGTGACACTGTTGCTAAGAGAATTCAAACTCTTTATGAGTTAGAAAAGAATCAAACAGTATTTCCAATAGTTGTTACACCTGTGCGCGGTGCTATTCACCGCATCATTGCAACTCTAGGCAAAAACGAACTCCTGCAGTTAGAAATTGGTAAAGATCAATCTCTGGATGAACTAGTTCGCCACCTTGCAACCCTTGCCTATACCCGCACAGATTTAGTAGAACGCAGAGGCGAATTTGCAGTGCGCGGTGGAATCGTTGACTTATTCCTACCCTTAAATGATTATCCAATCCGTATCGATTTCTTTGGCGATGAGATTGAAGATATGAGCTACTTTGAAGTGGCCGATCAGCGCACCTTGAAGCCAGTTGTGGGTGCTATTGAGATTTACCCTTGTCGAGAACTTCTTATAACTAAAGAGATTCGACATCGTGCAATTGAACTCAAAGATTCATTACCGGCAGCTGGCGAACTACTTGAAAAGATAAGCGAAGGCATGAGTTTTGAAGGTATGGAATCCCTTATTCCATTGCTCATAGATGAGACCGAAACAATTATTTCTCGCATGCCAGCCAACACCCAAATAGTTTTTATTGATGAAGAGAGAATTAGATCAAGGGCTGCAGACTTACTGGCAACAAATGAAGAGTTCCTTAATGCCTCATGGAGTAACGCGGCACATGGTGCTATTGCACCTATTCATGATGGTTCTGGGACATATATGTCGTGGGAAGAATTAAGCGCAGAAATCGGTGAGCAGAAAGTTGCCACAGGTTCCCTTTCACCATTTGGTAGCGATCTAGCCGATGACACAGAGTTCTTGGACTACAACGCAATAGATCCTATGCGCGGGGATATTGAGCGCACGATTGAACAGTTACGAAGTGCTGTGGAATCACATTTCACCGTTGTATTTGCAACCCATGGTCACGGAATGCTGGAGCGATATGCCGGAATATTTAGAGCCGCCGATTTGCCCGTGCAAGTAAATGAGAATGTATTAGCCACCCCTACCAAGGGCACAGTGCACTTAACCACTTCAATTATTGCCCATGGCTTTGAAAGTGCCGCGCACCAAATCCTTTTTATAACTGAGCGGGACTTAACTGGCAGTAAGGGAAGTGTTAAAGATTCAGAGCGCATGCCAACAAAGCGCAAGCAGGCAATTGATCCGCTAGAGCTGCGCGCTGGAGACTTTGTCGTGCACGAACAACATGGAATTGGCCGTTATGTTGAACTACTTGAGCGCACAGTTGCCGGTGTGACCCGTGAATATCTCATCATTGAATACGCACCTGCCAAGCGTGGTCACCCAGGTGATCGCATATTTGTTCCAACTGATGCACTTGAACAAGTGAGTAAGTATGTGGGTGGGGAAACACCTACCGTGCACCGTATTGGCAGTGGAGAATGGCAAAAAGCTAAGGGCCGTGCGCGTAAAGCTGTGCGCCAAATCGCAGGCGAACTTATTCGCTTATATGCAGCCCGTACTAGTTCACCTGGCTTCGCCTTTTCATCTGACACACCATGGCAGAGGGAGTTAGAAGACTCTTTTTCCTATATTGAAACACCAGATCAGCTATCAACAATTAACGATGTGAAAGCAGATATGGAGCGTCCATATCCCATGGATCGCATCATCTGCGGTGATGTGGGCTATGGAAAAACTGAGATTGCAATCCGCGCTGCCTTTAAAGCGGTGCAAGATGGAAAGCAGGTTGCAGTCCTTGTTCCAACAACGCTACTAGTGCAACAACACATAAAGACATTTGCTGAGCGATATGCAGGTTTTCCATTAAAGGTGGCGGGGATGTCACGTTTTAATTCCGCAAAAGAAAGTAAAGAAGTTATTGAGGGCCTTGCTGCTGGAGTTATTGATGTTGTCATCGGTACTCACCGAATTCTTTCAAATGATGTTGCCTTTAAAGATCTAGGTCTTGTCGTGGTGGATGAAGAACAGCGCTTTGGCGTTGAGCAGAAAGAGTCACTCAAGAAGCTGCGCACCACAGTGGATGTATTAGCCATGTCTGCAACGCCTATTCCTCGAACCCTTGAGATGGCAGTGACTGGCATTCGTGAAATGTCCACGATTACAACGCCTCCTGAAGAGCGCCATCCCATCCTTACCTATGTGGGCCCAGCAGAAGAGGCTCAAATAACTGCTGCTATTCACCGTGAACTTCTGCGCGATGGTCAGATCTTCTATTTACATAATCGCGTTGAGAGCATTGATAGAGCCGCATCTAGGTTGCAAGAGCTAGTACCAGAGGCACGCATTCGTGTGGCACATGGGCAGATGAGTGAAGGCGCACTCGAAGATGTGATTCTGGCTTTTTGGAATCGTGATTTTGATGTTTTGGTCTGCACAACCATTGTTGAAAGTGGCTTAGATATTCAAAACGCAAACACACTCATTGTTGAAAGAGCTGACATGTTTGGCTTATCTCAGCTTCATCAATTGCGAGGACGTGTGGGCCGTGGTCGTGAACGTGCTTATGCTTACTTTTTATATCCAGCTGATCAACCACTATCAGAGTTAGCTCATGATCGATTAACAACAATTGCGGCTAATACTGAACTGGGTTCTGGAATGCGAGTAGCACTTAAAGATTTAGAGATTCGCGGTGCTGGAAATCTTTTGGGTGGGGAACAATCTGGCCATATTGCAGATGTGGGCTTTGATTTATATATGCGCATGGTGGGTGAAGCGGTACAAGATTACAAACAGGGGATTATTGAGACTGAAGAAAGAGTTGCAGAGTGCAAAGTGGAACTACCGATTAATGCCCACCTTTCAAGTGAGTATGTTCCGGGGGAGAGATTGCGACTTGATCTCTATCGTCGCTTAGCTGATGTGAAAAACCCGCTAGATGTTGAATCAATTCGAGCTGAGCTACTTGATCGTTTCGGAGAATTACCTGAGGAAGCAGTAGCGCTGTTGGGAGTTGCCCAACTTCGAGCACAAGCAAAGATTGCAAAGTTAACTGAAGTAGTAATTCAGGGAAAATACCTGCGTTTAGCTCCCTTAACTCTGCCTGAGTCACGACAGTTGCGTTTGTCACGTTTATATCCTGGCTCTCTCTATAAACCGGCTACTCGCACCGTTTTAGTTGCATTAGCCAAAGGCCCCGCGTGGAATCCGTCCCAGAATGAGCCTGAGATAGTGGATACTTCTCTTCTGGCCTGGGTCGTTGAGGCTGTTAACCAACTTAGCGAAGCACCGAAAGTGAGTTCATAGTGAAGAAGATTCTGACCCTTGTTGCCGTTGCAACCACGCTCCTACTAACTGGATGTTCCCAAGTTGGTTCTGCAGCAACTCTAGGTGGCACAAAGATTTCACAAGCCACAGTGCAAGGCAGCATTGATGCAATTCTTGCTGCGCGCCAAGGTGTTGACACTTCACAGATGCAACTTGAAACCGGTGAAACTCTCAATCGTGGTCAACTTCGTTTTCACTTATTAACTGCCCTTCTTCGTGAAGTTGGAAAAGAGATTGAGCTTTCAGTCTCTAAGGCAGAAATTGATACACGCCGCCAAAGCATCATTGACCAAGTAGGCGGCGAAGAGGGACTTCCAAACGCGCTCGTCGGTGCAGGAATTGCTCCTAATGATTTTGATCAATACATCGAAGCAATTTCAATCTCAGACAAAATTACCCAAGCACTCACTGCTGCAGGCGTTACCGATGCTGACATGGGCACACAAATTCAAAAGCTTGTTGTTGCTAAAGCTAAAGAGTTAGGCGTGACTGTAAACCCACGTTATGGCAAATGGGATGCCACAATGGCAGATGTTGTTGCCTCAGATGCAGCAGGCACTGCTGTTACTCCAACAGAGTAAAGCTTTAAAAGATGACGCAGGGTTCACAGCTTCAACGCCTAGTTGAAGTTATGGACCAACTGCGCTCTCCTGGTGGTTGTCCGTGGGATGCAGAACAAACGCATGAGTCACTTCTTAAGTATTTACTGGAAGAGTCCTATGAGTTTGTGGACGCAGTTGCTGCTGGTAATCGCGTTGATATGCGAGAAGAACTCGGTGATGTTTTATTGCAGGTCTACTTCCATGCACGTATGGCCGAGGACCACCCCACAGATCCATTTTCAATAGAAGAAGTTGCTCAAGGTATCGCTAATAAGTTAATTAGGCGCCACCCACATGTCTTTGCTGGAGTAGAAGTAAAAAGTTCAGAAGATGTTTTGCAAAACTGGGAAGATATAAAAAGGCAAGAAAAGGGCCGCACCTCAGCACTTGATGGAATTGCAATGGCGCAGCCAGCATTGCCTTTGATTGAAAAGCTTTTGTATCGCGCTGAAAAATACAACGTTGATCTACACACCCCAGCTAACGCTGATCTGAGTGGAGATGCTGATGAGGGTGCTGTGGGACAGGCGCTACTGGCCGTTATTGCATGGGCTCATGCCAATGGAATAGATGCTGAGGCGGCGCTGCGCAAAGAGGCTTTGAAATTAAGCCAACAAATAAGCACTATCGAGGCGCGGTAGGATTAGGTCTGTAAAGATTGTGCGATTTCAGCGTTGAGGTCTACGGCACAAGATGTGTAAGTGACGAAGGAGAAACTCAATGGCAATAATCGAAGCTCTCGCAGCTCGTGAAATTCTTGACTCCCGTGGAAATCCAACGGTTGAAGTCGAAATCCAATTAGAAGATGGAACTCAAGCACGTGCTGCAGTTCCAAGCGGTGCATCAACTGGTGCATTTGAAGCGGCAGAGCTTCGCGATGGTGGAAAGCGCTATCTAGGTAAAGGTGTTGAAAAGGCAATCGCATTTGTTAACGAAGAAATTGCTCCAGAGATTATTGGCTTTGATGCCCAAGATCAGCGCTTAATTGATGATGCGATGATCGCTCTTGATGGAACTAAGAACAAATCACGCATGGGTGCCAATGCAATCCTTGGTGCTTCTTTAGCAGTTGCTAAAGCATCTGCAGAATCTGCTGATCTTTCACTCTTTCGCTACTTAGGTGGACCAAATGCACATGTTCTTCCAGTGCCAATGATGAATATTCTCAATGGCGGAGCACACGCTGATACAAACGTTGATATTCAAGAGTTCATGATTGCTCCAATTGGTGCACCAACGTTCCGTGAATCACTGCGCTGGGGTGCTGAGATTTATCACGCACTTAAATCAGTTCTAAAAAAGCGTGGTCTAGCAACATCTGTTGGTGATGAAGGTGGATTTGCTCCAAACCTTGAGAGCAACCGCGCAGCGCTAGATCTCATCCTTGAAGCTATTGAAATCGCTGGATACAAGCCAGGCAAAGAGATTGCACTTGCAATGGACGTTGCTGCAACTGAGTTCCATGACAATGGTAAATACACATTTGAAGGTGCTTCAAAGACATCTGCAGAGATGATTGCGTATTACACCTCTCTCGTTGATGCCTACCCAATCGTTTCAATTGAAGATCCACTCAATGAAGAAGACTGGGCTGGTTGGACTGATATGACTAAGAGCCTGGGTTCACGCATTCAAATCGTGGGAGATGACTTATTTGTTACTAACCCAGAGCGTCTTGCTCGCGGTATTGCAGGCGGAACAGCAAATGCTCTACTTGTTAAGGTCAACCAAATCGGAACGCTTACTGAAACTATTGATGCAGTAGAGATGGCACACCGTGCTAACTACCGCTCAATGATGAGCCATCGTTCAGGTGAAACTGAAGACACAACGATTGCTGACTTAGCTGTGGCACTGAATTGTGGACAGATTAAGACAGGTGCACCAGCACGTACTGAGCGCGTTGCTAAGTACAACCAACTACTACGCATTGAAGAAGAGCTTGCCGAAGGCGCACGTTTCGCCGGCCGAGATGCTTTTCCACGCTTTAAGGCATAAGTGATTTTGTGGCGCGTCGACAGTTAAGTTTTAGAAGTCGACGTAGTTCGGGACGTGCATTGGCGCTATGGGCAATATTTTTTATTTTAGCTCTAGCCATTGCACCTCCGGTAAAGCACTATTTCACTCAGCGGGCACAAATCAGTGCGCTTAATTCCCAATTAGCCTCTGATAACAAAGCGCTAGAAGCTGCGCGCCAAGAACTACTTTTGTGGCAAGACCCTGAATACATCAAGTCACAAGCACGTGAGCGTTTACACTTTGTATTACCAGGTGAGCGTCAATATATTGTTACAGAAGATGGAACAAATACAGACACCAATGAGGGCACAAAGGTTGCCAACTCACTAACCGATGGCCAACCGTGGTATTCAAGGCTCATCGCATCTATCACAGAAGCGGGTTAATTCTTTGCGCGAAGTAACACAAGCAGATTTAGATTGCATTGAAATTCAATTAGGTCGCACACCTCGTGACGTTCATGCAATTGCTTATCGCTGCCCATGTGGTAAACCTGCAGTAGTTGAAACACCACCACGTTTAGCTGATGGCACACCTTTCCCAACTTTCTATTACGCAACCTGCCCACGTTTAACTGCAGCGATTTCAACCCTTGAAACAACAGGGTTAATGGGTGAGATGAATGATCGGTTAGAAACCGATGTCGAACTTGCTGGGGCTTATCACGCAGCCCATGATGATTACATTGCTGCACGCAGCGCACTTGGCATTGATGTTCCTGAAGTAGAAAACGTATCTGCTGGTGGAATGCCTAACCGCGTTAAATGCCTGCATTCACTTATTGCGCACTCACTTTCAGCGGGCCCAGATGTGAACCCTTTGGGTGATGAAGCTTTAGCAAAGCTACCTCAGTGGTGGGAAGGCAATCCATGCGAGTAGCAGCCATTGATTGCGGCACTAACTCAATTCGCTTACTAATTGCAGATATTGAGGGCGAGAGCTTTCGTGAAGTTCTGCGCACGATGGAGATCGTTCGCTTAGGCCAAGGTGTTGATGAGACCGGGCAGTTCCACCCAGATGCAATCACTCGCACATTGGCAGCGGTAGATAAGTTCGCTGGAGAGATTGCAAAGCGTGGAGTAGAAAAGATCCGATTCTGTGCAACAAGTGCCACACGCGATGCAACTAATCGTCACCTTTTTGTTGATGGAGTACGTGAGCGACTAGGAATTGAACCTGAAGTCATTAGCGGGGAAGAGGAAGCAGCACTTTCTTTTGCTGGTGCAATTCAAGATCTGCACCCAAGTGATGGTCCTTTTCTTGTCGTTGATATCGGCGGTGGATCAACTGAGTTCGTCTTTGGCACAGCAAGCGTTGAATCTGCAAAGTCAGTCAACATTGGTTGTGTGAGAATGACTGAACGCCACTTTGCAAATGATCCAGCAACTCCTGCCCAAGTAGATGCAGCTTCTGCTGATATAAAAGAAGCGATTGCAACGGCGGCCAGTATTGTTCCTATTACAAAAGCCAAGACATTAATTGCAGTTGCTGGCACAGCAACAACTGTTGCAGCTGCTGCTTTGAATTTATCTGAATATGATCGCTACGCAATTCATCTATCAAGAATCAGTGCACAGCAGGTTCATGAAATATCACAAATGTTTTTAACTAAAAGCAGAGAAGAGCGTTTAACTCTTGGTTATATGCATCCTGGTCGAGTCGATGTAATTCCTGCAGGTGCACTTGTTCTTTCAGAGATCATGAGCGCAACTGGGGCAAGTGAATTTGTGGCATCTGAATCAGATATCTTGGATGGAATTGCCCGTTCATTAGCTGGAAAGAGTGATTAGAAAAGCAGGGTAGATTTACCCCTTGCACGTGGCCCCGATAGCCCAATGGCAGAGGCAGAGGACTTAAAATCCTCCCAGTGTGGGTTCGACCCCCACTCGGGGCACCA
>CALBFE010000026.1 GCA_937888825.1 uncultured Actinomycetes bacterium
CGAGGCTGCTTGCGGTCAGCGTTTTCATCCGAAGGGAATTGCATCTCTTCCTTAACCTGTACTTAAGTTAGGCGTCTAAGAGCGAGCGAAGAACGTACTGCATGATTCCACCGTGGCGGTAGTAATCGGCTTCTCCCGGGGTATCTATGCGCACAGTTGCAGCAAAACTCTTATTTCCAGCAGTAACTGTGAGCTCTTTTGGAACTCCCCCAGTATTGAGAGCTGTGATGCCGCTAATTGAAAATACTTCCTCGCCAGTGAGGCCGAGTGACTGAGCGCTTTCACCATTTTTGAATTGAAGAGGTAACACTCCCATTCCAATCAAGTTCGAGCGGTGAATACGTTCAAAACTTTCAGCAATTACTGCGCGAACACCAAGCAACGCAGTTCCCTTTGCAGCCCAGTCACGTGATGAACCTGAGCCATACTCTTTACCGGCCAGAATAACCAACGGTGTTCCTGCGCTTTGATAAGCAACTGATGCTTCATAAATAGTTGATTGCGTGCCATCTGTTGCAAAGTTACGAGTAAATCCACCCTCAACGCCCTCTAGCAATAAATTCTTTAGGCGAATATTGGCAAAAGTGCCACGAATCATTACTTCGTGATTTCCTCGACGAGAGCCATAAGAGTTGAAATCTTTACGATCAATTCCATGCTCTGCCAAGTATTTACCTGCAGGTGAATCTGCCTTGATATTTCCCGCAGGTGATATGTGATCAGTTGTTACTGAATCACCAAGCACAGCTAGAACTCGTGCACCAGAGATATCCACAACAGGAGTTGGCTCTTTTGGCATTCCATCAAAGTAGGGAGGTTTTCTGACATAGGTTGATTTCGCATCCCATTCAAAAACTTTACCTACTGGAGTTGCCAATGACTTCCAGCGATGATCTCCGTCAAAAACAGAGGCATAGTCTTTTGTGAACATCGCTGAAGAAATAGAAGAATCAATAACTGATTGGATTTCAGCAGGTGTTGGCCAAATATCAGCCAAGTAGACATCTTTGCCATTTTGATCTTTTCCAAGGGAATCCTTTTCAAAGTCATGATCCATAGTTCCTGCAATTGCATAGGCAACAACTAATGGAGGTGAAGCTAAGTAGTTCATCTTCACATCAGGACTAATACGACCCTCAAAGTTACGGTTGCCAGAAAGGACTGCAGTGACAGCCAAATCTGAATCATTGACGGCCTTACTAATTTCAATTGGAAGCGGGCCTGAGTTACCAATGCATGTGACGCATCCATAACCAACTAAGTGGAAACCCAAAGCTTGCATGTATTGAGTTAAATCTGCACGATCATAGTAATCAGTTACTACTTTGGATCCTGGAGCAAGAGTTGTCTTCACCCAAGGCTTCGATTTTAAGCCCTTTTCAACGGCCTTCTTAGCTAGAAGAGCTGCGCCAATCATCACTGAAGGATTAGAAGTGTTTGTGCAGGATGTAATTGATGCAATAACAACATCGCCATTTTTCACACGAGTAGAGCCCGCTTTTACTTCTTCTCTAGAGGTCTTGTCAGTGAAGTAAGTAGGCAAAATCTTTTCAAAAGCTAGCTTTGAATCACTTAATGAGATTCGATCCTGCGGACGCTTAGGACCAGCTATTGATGGCACAACAGTTGAAAGATCAAGTTCAACGTGCTCAGAAAAACGTGGCTCCACTAAAGGGTCATGCCACAAGCCTTGCTTCTTTGCATACTCTTCCACTAATGCAACTTGGTCATCACTTCGACCAGTTAGGCGTAAGTAACGCAGGGCCTCTTCATCGATAGGGAAAATCGCGCACGTTGAACCGTATTCAGGGCTCATGTTTCCAATTGTTGTGCGATTAGCCATTGGAACAGAGACAACACCTGGACCGTAGAACTCAACGAACTTTCCAACCACGCCATGCTTGCGCAAGATTTCAGTGATGGTCAAAGCCATATCTGTTGCAGTTGTGCCAAGTGGAAGTTGACCAGTTAACTTGAATCCAACTACGCGTGGAATGAGCATTGAAACTGGTTGGCCAAGAAGTGCAGCTTCGGCCTCAATGCCACCAACGCCCCAACCTAGAACTCCTAAACCATTAACCATGGTTGTGTGTGAGTCAGTACCAACGACGGTATCTGGGTAGGCACGTAATACTCCACCCACTGTGCGAGTCATTACCACACGGGCTAAATACTCAATATTGACCTGGTGAACAATTCCTGTACCAGGCGGCACAACTTTGAACTCATCAAATGCGGTTTGTCCCCAACGCAGGAAGCGATAGCGCTCTTGATTGCGCTCATATTCAATATCAGTATTTTTCTCAAAAGAATCCTTTGTACCAAAGACATCTGCAATAACTGAGTGATCAATTACCAGTTCAGCTGGGGCAAGTGGATTAACCTTTGATGGATCGCCACCAAGATCAACAATTGCCTCTCGCATCGTTGCAAGGTCCACAATGCAAGGAACTCCAGTGAAGTCCTGCATAACAACACGGGCGGGAGTAAATTGAATTTCAGTATCTGGTTCTGCCGTTGGATTCCAATTAGCTAAGGCTTTAATGTGATCAGCGGTGATGTTTGCGCCATCTTCAGTTCGAAGAAGATTCTCTAATAGGATCTTGAGCGAGAATGGGAGGCTAGATACACCTTCGATACTTGAGATATCAAAAATCTCATAACTCTTGCCCGCAACATCAAGGTTTTTCTTTGCGTTGAAAGAGTTCTTACTCATCATCTCCCCTAATAAATCTTCGCTTACTTAAGCGTCAAGATACCTTAGCCGGCTCAAACAGTGCAACACATTCGATGTGATGTGTCATTGGAAAGAGATCAAAAGCCCGCAATTTTACGAGTGAATATCCGCGATCTAAAAAGTAACCAGTATCACGCGCTAATGCCGCTGGATCACATGCCACATAGACAATTGTTCGTGGCTTAAGCCTGGCAATTTCACTGACCACTATTTTCCCAGCACCATCTCTAGGAGGGTCCAAGACCACAACATCTGCAGAATTGATTCTTGGGAGATGCGTTGCTACATCGCCAGTAATTACTTTGAGATTTGAATTCTCTGCAAAATTTCGTGCCGCATCAGAAGTTGCGCTTTTACTGCCTTCAATTAATTCAATTCTTCCTTCGGAGCCAACGCTATCGATAAGTGCAGCAGCAAAAAGTCCAACACCGCCATACAAATCCAAAACATGGTCAGCATTCTTAACGCCAGCAAAATCTCGGACTACTTCGCTTAATAGATTAGGTGCGCTCACATGGCCCTGCCAAAAAGAATTGTTGCTAACCTCTAAAGTTTTATCTAATACTTTTTCATGCAGAATTGCAGGGCCTTCACTTAATCGTGACTTAGTTTCTCCACGAGTTGGCATGAGCGAGATAGAGCGCTCATCGCTATTTGATGCAGCAATCTCTACCCGCATATCCCCTTTCCATTTGCGATTGGCTAGTTCAGAAAAGCCGATCTCTTTTGCCGCAACCAAACAATTAGTTACCGGAACAACCGTATGGCTTCGAGAGCCAATAAAGCCGAGTTGACCATTTCTATCGGTCGTAGAGTTGATTCGCGATCGCCAACCAAGTTCTGGTCCAACGCTTTCAACTTCAATTGCAATATCCATCTTTGCAATACGTGCAAATTGTTCAGTAATGACATCGGCTTTCAGACTACGCTGGCGCGCAATACTCACATGCTGAAAATCACAACCTCCGCACCCATGACGGTGGGAGTATTCACACGGTGCAACTACGCGGTCTTTAGATGCATCTATTACTTCAACAACATCTGCACGGTTAAAGGAGCTGCCGACCGAAGTGATTTCAATTCGGCATTTTTCGCCAGGAATCGCATGGCGCACGAAAATAACGCAGCCTTCGTGGCGGGCAATAAAATGGCCACCGTGGGCAACCTTTTCTATTACTACCTCGATAACTTCGCCGACCACAAGGGTTCTTTTCATAGTTGGTGCCACAGAACTAACCTTATGGGTGTAAGTTAATACATATGCGCGTAGTCATCATGGGATGCGGTCGAGTCGGTTCTTCACTAGCCACTGATCTCGAAGCTGCTGGCCACACCGTTGCTGTCATTGACCAAGCACGTGAGGCTTTTCGCCGTTTAGGTCCAAACTTCAAAGGCAAGACCGTCACTGGCGTTGGCTTTGATCGAGATGTATTGCGTGAAGCTGGAATTCAAGATGCCGATGCATTTGCCGCAGTTAGTAACGGTGATAACTCCAATATCTTGGCTGCACGTGTTGCTCGCGAAACATATGGAGTTCAAAACGTTGTAGCACGTATTTATGATCCAGGGCGTGCTGAAATTTATCAGCGCTTAGGCATTCCAACTGTTGCCACAGTTCTTTGGGCAACAGATCAGATTCTGCGCAGATTGCTTCCAGAAGGTTCACGCTCTGAGTGGCGCGATGCCAGTGGAACTGTGCAACTCTGCGAAATGCATCCACACAATGATTGGTATGGACGCCAAATTCTGCTCATCGATGAGCTCACTCCTGCGCGTGTGGCATTCATTACGCGTCTTGGAGTTGGCCTAATTCCAGATCTTCACACAGTTTTGCAAGAAGGCGATCTAATCCACGTAATGGTGGACGATAAAGATATTGCCAAGGTTGAAATGATCCTTGCTAATTCACCAGATGGAGAGCGCCAATGAGAGTTGCAATCGCTGGGGCGGGAAATGTGGGTCGAGCCATTGCGCGCGAACTTCTAGATAATGGACACCAAGTTTTACTCATCGATAAAGATCCTAAAGCCCTAAAACTTGAAAGCGTTCCAGATGCCGAATGGTTGATGGCAGATGCCTGTGAAATTACATCTTTAGATAATGCCCACCTCGATACATGCCAAGTATTAGTTGCAGCTACAGGCGATGACAAAGCAAATTTAGTTACATCTCTGCTTGGTAAAACTGAGTATGGCGTGCCACGTGTTGTCGCTCGAATCAATCACCCTAAGAATGAATGGCTCTTCGACTCTTCTTGGGGCGTGGATGTTGCTGTATCAACTCCTCGCATCATTGCTGCCCTTGTTGAAGAAGCTGTAAGTGTTGGAGACGTTGTTCGCTTATTCTCATTTAAAAAGGGTCAAGCAAACCTAGTTGAATTAACTTTGCCTGATGGCTCATCATGTATTGGAAAGACTGTAGAAGAGATCGAACTTCCAGAAGATGCAGCTCTTGCGGCCATTGTTCGTGATGGCCGTGTGATTACCGCTAAAGCTCATGATGTATTTGCAGCTGGAGATGAGCTTCTATTTGTAGCCTCATCAGATGCTGAAGCCCGCATTAAATCCTGCTTTATTACTAGTTAGATTTAATAACAGGCGGAGCGGTTTTAATTACTAACCAACTTCCATAAGCAGCTGCGAAAAATAATGGATAGCCCATGGCTAAGTTAACTGTGCCAAGTAAGTTCACATTGCCACCACGATAAATCGGATATTGAACAGCAATACGTGAGAAGAACATGGCAACCCAAATCCAGCTTGCCTTGATATAAATCTTCTTGCGCTCCGGATTCTTTCGCCACTCAAAGTTTTCACCTAGCAATGGCCCTAATACGATTCCCAATAATGGCCATCCCACTAAATTTGCAACTAGATAGGCAGTGCCATAAGCCAGATTTGTTAACAATTTAGGAATATAAAAATCAGAGGCATTACCCGAACGGTTAGCAAAGTAGGCACAGATCAAAACACCCAATATTCCTGAGATGGAGTGCTGAATTGTGTCCTTTTTCGCCAAACGAAAAATTGCTAAACAAATAGAGAGAGTCAACGCTGCCACGATAGCTTGTCGTAAGTCATTTCTAACATTGAAAGTAACAAGGAAAACAACTGCAGGAAGACCCGAATCAATCAGGCCTTTCTTGCCACCGAGTGCTTTAAGAACTGTGTCTTTATCTTGATTGTGTTCGCTCATGCCACGCCTGTTGATCCAAAGCCACCGCTGCCACGACCAGAGCCAGGCAGTTCTTCTACTTCGATGAATTCTGCTTTTTCTACTTGTTGAACTACTAATTGAGCGATCCGATCGCCCTTCTTAAAGGAAATTGATTCCTTGGGATCAAGGTTAATCAAAATACACGCGATTTCTCCCCGATAGCCCGCATCTATGGTGCCTGGAGTGTTCACTAACGTAACGCCATGCTTAATTGCTAAACCTGATCGAGGATGAACAAGTGCTACATATCCATCTGGAAGTGCAATTGATATTCCTGTTGGAATCAGTGCTCGCTCCCCCGGAGATAAAGTGAAATCCTTAGTTGTCACTAAATCAGCTCCAGCATCTCCACCTTTTGCATAGGTTGGAAGAGGAACTGAAGGATCCAATCGTTTGATTAAAACTTTAAGTTGGCTCATCTAAGGATTAATCTCGAAATCAGGATCAACAAAGGCAAGGATTTCAGGACTCTTAGAAATATGGTCTAAGTACTCCTTTGGCGCGTTATTGAGGAAGTGATCCATGGGAACTATGACAAACAAAGCTGCTGCGCGAACTGCAAGAGGACCATCTGGTGTATTTAAACGACCTTCAGCAGATGAATAAACCTTGCGATTTACTTGCCCAGTAATTTTTGCAGTGATGTGAATAGTTGAACCCATTGGAACGGGCTTTAAGAAATCGGTTTCTAGACGCGCCGTAACTGCAGGTGCGCGAAGTAACCACATTAATTTTCCAAGAGCTTCATCAAAGGCTAAAGAAAGTAATCCACCGTGGGCCAAGCCAGGTGCTCCTTGATGATTTTCGGTGACAGTGAACTGGGCAGTGATGTCCGCACCTTCACCGGCGTATGCAACAAGATGTAATCCTGTGGGATGAAGTTCACCACAACCAAAGCAGTGACCGAAATGTGAAGGAATCTTTGAGCCAACTGGTGGAGCTTTTGGATGTCGCGCCGGAATCACCGCACCCTGAGGTGGCACAGTCGAAGCGATACGGCTCATGAAGTAAAGACTATCCGATAGCGTATGACCTATGCGATACCGCGAAGTGATCCGTATGCCACTATGGCTACTCGCACTGATTTACTTCTTTTTTCTCTCATTTGTTCTCTCAGTGTGGGCAGCTCTAGGAAACTCCGCGGCGCTGATCAGTTTCCTTGTCCTCAGTGCCCTATTGGTTTTAATTGCTATGCGCACACGATTGATAATCCAAGTAACCCAGACCGAACTAATGGTTGGCCGTGCCCACATTGAGTTGAAATACATAGGTGAAGTAACCGAATTAGATAGTGCCGCAATGAGAAATATCAGATCTGGTGATGCTAATCCAATGGCATACCTAGGAATTAGATTTTGGTCTTCCACTGGGGTGAAAGTGGAGCTGACCGATAAACGAGATGAAACGCCTTATTGGTTAATTACGAGTAATAAGGCGAATCAACTGGCTCAAGCTTTAAAAGTTAATTAACTACACTCTTTACAAACAGCTTTAGCACCTTCGCCTTTGGCAAGTTGCGTGATGTGATGAACAAGAAAACAACGTGAACATGCGAATTCATCCACTTGCTTTGGTACCACTCGAACCGCTAATTCTTCACCTGATAAATCTGCACCAGGTAGTTCTAGACTTTCAGCAGCCTCTGCTTCATCAACATCGATCTGGCCGGATTGAGCATCGACGCGTTTAGCTTTTAATTCTTCTAACGACTCCGCATGTAGTTCTTCATCGGTCTTTCTGGGTGTGTCGTAATCTGTTGCCATTGCTCTCACCTCGATTCCATACTTGACTAGTTCCTGCGGGCGCATCATGGCGCATATCAGGCTTTCCCGTTGCTATAACGCACGGCGTGTCGGAGTTATTCCCCCCTCACTTGCACCTTTTCTATCGCAGCAGCCAGCGTTCCATCGACGCGGCCATGAATTGCTGTGCCAGCCTCTACATACTCCTCAGAGAAGATTTCTCCCCGCTCATGAATCTCATGCACCAAGTCACCGCGCTCATAAGGGATGATTGCATTGATCTCAACTGATGGCCGTGGCAATGAACGTTCAATTGCATAAACCAGGCCCTCAACACCAAACCCAGTTCTTACAGAAAATGCATAACTATTAGGTTCTTTTCTTAAAATCTCCATAATAACTTCAGGTTTTGCAATATCAACTTTGTTAATCGCAATAATTTCAGGAATATCTCCCCCACCAATTTCTGCAATAACTTCACGCACTGCACGAATCTGTTCGAATGGATCTGGGTGTGATCCATCAACAACATGGACAATGACATCAGAGCCAGATACTTCTTCTAGGGTTGATTTGAAAGCATCAATGAGCTGGTGAGGTAGGTGACGAACAAATCC
Source organism: uncultured Actinomycetes bacterium (assembly GCA_937888825.1). Lineage (GTDB taxonomy): Bacteria > Actinomycetota > Actinomycetes > Nanopelagicales > Nanopelagicaceae > Planktophila. Next base: position 8,313 of record CALBFE010000026.1, read on the forward strand.
AACAGTGTCACTTAAGGTGTAAACGCGACCATCACTTGTTTGTGATCTGCGCACAGTTGGATCCAAGGTGGCAAAGAGTGCGTTCTCAACAAGGACCCCTGCATCTGTAAGACGATTGAGCAGGGAAGATTTACCAGCATTGGTATATCCAGCAATTGCAACGGAAGGAATATTAAAGCGGCGGCGCTCTTGGCGTTTGGTGTCACGCGAGATTTTCATCTCTGCAATCTCTTTACGAAGCTTTGCCATCTTGTCACGGATTTTGCGTCGGTCAGTTTCAATCTTTGTTTCACCCGGACCACGTCCACCAATACCAGCTCCACCTGCAGCACGGCCACCTGCCTGACGTGAGAGTGAATCTCCCCAACCGCGAAGGCGCGGTAACAAATATGCAATCTGCGCAAGTTCAACCTGCGCTTTGCCTTCTTTACTCTTTGCGTGCTGAGCAAAAATATCTAAAATCAAAGCAGTTCTATCAACAACCTTCACTTTGATTTTCTCTTCCAACTGGCGCAGCTGTGACGGTGAAAGTTCCCCATCACAAATTACCGTGTCAGCACCAGTTGCAACGACAATCTGCTTAAGCTCGGCAACTTTTCCTGAACCAATATATGTGGCTGGATCTGGTTTGTCTCGGCGCTGAATTATTCCTTCCATCACTTCAGAGCCTGCTGTTTCAGCTAGAGCTTTGAGTTCAGCTAAAGAATTCTCAGCCATCTCTGAAGTGCCCTCAGTCCAAACACCAACCAATACAACTTTTTCAAGTTGTAGTTCACGGTTTTCAACCTCTGTAATATCTTGAAGTTGTGTAGAAAAACCTTTTACACGTCTTAATGAATGACGCTCTGAAAGCTCTTGTGTTGGATCTACTAACTCATCCTCATCACTTGCATCGTATTCAGCTGCAACGCGCGCGCTTTCGGCAAGCAGAGCCTCAAACTCATCATCAAACTCTTTATCAGGCAAGTAGGAACTCCGAAATATCCACATCTTTGACTAGAACAGCGGGTCCGATCAATGTGGCGTTGGAATGTCCATCGATAGAAACCTCTAAACGCCCTCCTGGAGGATTAATGATCCAGTGCGAGGGAAGGCGATCCTTTGTATGAAGAGCGGCAGCAAACGCAACAGCGCACGTTCCCGTTCCACATGAGCGAGTTTCACCACTTCCTCGCTCGAATACTCGCATGGTAACTTCATGATCTCCTGTTATCTGCACGAACTCTACGTTCACACCGTCAGGATATGTGTCTTTAGGCCGCACAATCGGTGCATCATCTAATGTGCCAACTTGCTCAATATCTTCAACAAATACAACTGCATGGGGATTACCAACATTGATGTTGTAACCATTCCAAATCTGCCCATTATTTGCTGCAGTAATTGCCACCTCTTCATCAGTCACCTTGCCCATATTCACTGAAATATCACCATCCATTGGCACGCGTAAATGCTTCATTCCATCGCGTGTATTAATTCCAAAAATACCTTCAGGCATATGCCCACGTTCAACTAAATATCTAGCCATCACCCTTATTCCATTGCCACACATCTCAGCTAATGAACCATCTGCGTTGCGATAGTCCATAAACCACTTCTCATCGCGCTTGATGATTCTTATTAATCCATCGGCGCCGATTCCAGTCTGGCGGTTGCAAATTGCCGCAGTTTGGGCAGTTGTAATTGATTGCTCATCTTGAGGGTCGAAAACGAGGACAAAGTCATTTTCGGTACCGTGACCATACGTTGCAATCATTGTCATAAGTTTATCTTCTCTAGATGATTCACAACTGTTTCTAGACGTGGTTGGACTTGTGATATCCACTTGATTCGATCATCACGTGAAAACCAAGTCTCTTGGCGGCGTGCATATTGGCGCGTGGCGCGCTTTGTGTCTTCTTTGGCCTCTTCCTCACTTAATAGCCCATTTTTCATAGCTATGAGTTGCGAATAACCCAGAGCTAATTGCGCTGTGCGCCCAGAAGTAATTCCATCTTTGAGCAGTTGCTCAACTTCTTCAACAAAGCCTAACTCCCACATTCGATCAACACGCGCGCTTATTTGCTCACTTAAATGATCGCGGTCCATTACCAAACCGAATTGCACTGCATTGGGATAACGAGTACTAGCCTCGCGTGGCAAGTTGGCCGTAAAGGGTTTACCTGTAATTGCAATTACTTCAAGAGCGCGGATAACTCTGCGAGAGTTGGCCCGATCAATTGCAATTGCTGCGGCTGGATCTAGTTTTTCCAAACGCTCAAAGAGGGCATTCAAACCAATAGTTGCTAATTCAAGTTCCAATGACGCACGAACGACTGGATCAGTGTCTGGAAAATTCAAATCATCCAATATTGCCTTGATATAGAGACCTGTTCCCCCAACAACAATCACATCTTTTCCGCGGTTATGAATTTCAGTTACAGCGCTGCGAGCTTGTTCTTGATACCAAGCTACTGTTGAATCCTGCGTTACTTCCAAAACATCGAGCATATGGTGAGTGATTCCTGCACGCTCACTCACGGCAAGCTTTGCTGTGCCAATATCCATACCTTTATATATCTGCATGGAGTCGGCATTGATAACTTCAGCGCCTAGATGCTGGGCCAGCGAAATAGCTAAATCACTCTTTCCAGTTGCCGTGGCCCCACAGATAACAATTAACTTCATACTTTTAACGTCGGCATTCCTAGTAATGTCGCCGATCTCTTCTTTTCTTCAATACGGGCAGCGTGAGCATCTCCCCCTCGCGTGGTCCTTACTAAGCCAGGTGTTCCAATTAAGTAGTGCGCTGATGCTTCGGTGATTGAAACTGCTACCTCATCACCGGGACGTGCCTCAATACTGTTTGAAAAATGTACTAGTCTGAAATCTTCACTGCGCCCAGTCATGCGTGCTTGTGCTTCATCTCTGCGACCTTCATAATCGCCCACTAATACTTTGAAATTTTTACCTACTGCTTCTTGATTGACAGATAGTGAAATTGCCTGTTGATGGTTATGTAAGCGCGTATAACGCTCGCCAACAATTTCTGGTGAAACCTGATCTGGCATTGAAGCTGCCGGTGTTCCCGGACGCTTTGAGTATTGATAGGTGTAGGCAGCTGCAAAGCGTGCCTGAGTACAAAGATCCATAGTTGCCTGGAAATCACTTTCAGTCTCACCTGGGAATCCAACAATGATGTCAGTTGTAATAGCTGCATGTGGCATTGCGCTGCGAACTCGATCAATAATGCCAAGGTAGCGATTGGTGCGATAAGAACGTCGCATCGCTTGCAAAATACTATTAGAACCAGATTGCAACGGCATGTGTAGATGTGGCATGACATTAGCTGTGGTGGCCATTGCCTCAATAACATCATCGGTGAAATCACGTGGGTGTGGGGACATGAAGCGCACCCGCTCTAATCCATCAATCTCGCCACAATCTTTGAGTAAGTTGGCAAAAGCACTTCGATCACCAAAATCAACTCCATAGGCGTTCACATTTTGTCCAAGCAGTGTAATCTCAATGACGCCCTGATCAACCAAAGCGCGTACTTCATTCAAAATATCCTTCGCACTACGGTCTTTTTCAATTCCGCGCAAAGTTGGCACAATACAAAAAGTGCAGGTGTTATTGCACCCTACTGAGACTGATACCCAGGAAGAAAATGCTGACAAACGCCTGGCAGGAAGCGTTGATGGGAAATGCTCAAGAGATTCAAGGATTTCTATTTGTGACTCTTCTTCAATGCGCGCACGCTCAAGTAAGACGGGAAGTGAGCCGACATTATGAGTTCCAAAGACCACATCCACATAAGGGGCCTTCTTTAAAATTGTTGCCTGATCTTTTTGTGCAAGACATCCCCCAACAGCAATCTGCATATGAGGGTTAGCTTTTTTGATTGGCGCTAAGAAAGATAAATTTCCATACAATTTATTATCTGCATTTTCTCGCACTGCACATGTGTTGAAAACCACAATATCTGCCTGCACACCCGGCTCAACTGGAGCGAAACCAGCTTCATCTAACAAACCGGCAATGCGCTCAGAATCATGCACGTTCATCTGGCAGCCGTAAGTTTCAACGGTATAGGTGCGGGTCATGCACCTATCGTAATGGGGGAAATTAGAGGTTGATTACGTCAATCTCAAAGGTTGAACGGTTAACGATGGCAGCATGGTGATTTTCTAAGGTGTGCCAGCCTGGTTGGTTCCAACCACTTGAAGCAAAGAGAACCCCATCGGCGCTTTTCTTGTATTTGATGACGTAATAGTCATCTGGCGCCCAGTTAGGTTTCTTTGCAGAGTCATGTTCGCTGCCAACAACAAAGCTCTCATTATTCATCAACATAAAATTAAGGGAAGTTGTCTTGCCGTGTTCTTTAATAATCGCAAGTGTTGTCTTGATTCCATCAGCCAGACCAAGCTTTTCTATCTGAGTCATCATGAGATAGAAATAGCGCTCACTATCTGAGTCATCAACTATTAACTTCTTAAACTTCTCATCTATAAAGTCAGAAAATGAATCTGGCGGAAAAATTGATCCATTATGAATAAATGAATAGTCTCCGTAGACGAATGGGTGAGTGTTGTTCTCGCTTATTGATATGCCTTTAGTTGCCCAACGAAGATGTAGTAACGCCCCATCGGCTGCATTGTCAGCAATTACCTTTTGAAAGGTTGCACTCTCGGCTGCAGCTTCAACTTTTTTCTCTAGCACTGCATGTGCGTGATGTCTATCATTTGTTGAGATACCCCAGCCATCGCAGTGGACGGATGACAGGGCAATGAATTCTTCAAAATCTTTACCCACTTGTGCGGGAAATGAAGATTCGCTCTGCGACACGTAGCCCATAAGACGGCACATTTTTGAGAATACCCCTTCCATTTCAGTCACACTCTCGTGAAGAAAGACTACCTTGGCGCCCCTCACCGAACCAATACCAATCGCACTTTAGGTAACGATGCTTGAAGGGTGAATGGCACTCAAGAAGGAGTACATCTGGGCAATAACAAATGAGGGTGAAAAACGTTTAGCAGAGCTTGGATATAAGCAAGAGTTAAATCGAAATTGGTCTGTCAACTCTGATCGCCTTACCTGAGTTTTTTGTCCAAAGATCTCTTCATTCTAAGATTTAGGCTTAGTATCTTTTGGCGGCAACCCTGCCTTGCGCGTCGCACATCGCCACTACGACAGTGTCAGTCGCACCAACTGCGATTTTGGCTTCAAACTTTGACTTTGGTATGGCAAATTTTGGCTCCATGCGCTCATTTTTACACAATAGGGTGAAAAAATCGCCCAAAACTAGGGGCAAAGGCTTCCAATCGCCTTTTTGCCGCTCTACTCTTATAAAAGACTTCTTCAAAATGAGGCAGCCGTCGAGAGGAAGTTTATGGCGGAAAAAGGAATGCAAGGAGTTTCATACACCAAAGTATCAAGTGATTACTTTGAGAAACGAGGCTTAGAGCGTCATGCCGGATTACTAGCCCTATGGGGGTTAGGTGTTGCAGCAGTTGTCTCAGGAGATTTCTCTGGCTGGAACTTTGGTATCGCTGAAGCTGGTTGGGGCGGATTACTTATCGCAACCATCCTCGTAATAATAATGTATTACGGAATGTTGTTTTCAATTGGCGAAATGGCAGCAGCCCTTCCTCACACTGGTGGAGCCTACTCTTTTGCCAGATCCTCAATGGGGCCTTGGGGTGGCTTTGTCACAGGCTTTGCCGAAACAATTGAGTATATTGCAACAACAGCCGTAATTGTCTTCTTCTCCGCATCCTATGCCGACGCAATTACTGAAGAGTTATTTGGTCTATCAATGCCAGTATGGGTTTGGTGGATTATTCTCTATGCAATATTCCTACTCCTAAATATCTCAGGATCTGCAATCTCATTTAAGTTTGCAATCTGGGTTTCATTTATTGCTCTAGGTGTTGTTGCTCTCTTCGCTCTTATGTCAATATTCAGCGGTAAGTTCTCATTTGATAACTTAACCAATATTGCACCAGAGGCTGGCAACTCAACTTTCTTGCCAATGGGTATTTGGCCAATTGTGGCGGCCATGCCATTTGCAATGTGGTTCTTCCTAGGAATTGAGGAGCTACCACTTGCAGCAGAGGAAGCAAATAATCCAGCAAGAGATATTCCAAAAGCTGGTTTACGTGGTATGGGCACATTAGTTATCTCAGCTCTGTTGGTCTTGGTGTTAAATCCAGGAATATCAGGCGCTAAAGAGATCTCTGAATCTGGTGAACCATTACTAGATGGCTTTAGAACCCTCTTGCCTAACTCAGATGTAGCAGCAATTCTGGCTGCATTTGCCCTAGTCGGACTCTTGGCATCATTGCAAGGAATTATGTTTGCCTACGGACGTAATATCTACTCATTATCTAGAGCTGGTTACTATCCAAAGATGCTATCTCTAACTGGATCACGTAAGACTCCTTACACGGCCTTAATCGTTGGTGCCATTATTGGTTATGCAGCACTTTTGTGGGCCCAATACGGTGGAGAATCAGCAGGTGCGGTAGTGCTAAACATCGCAGTATGGGGAGCAGTAATCGCCTACTTCCTGCAGATGGTTTCCTACGTACTACTTAAGAAGAATCTGCCAAATCTCGCTCGCCCTTACAAATCACCAGTAGGACTAGCAGGTGCATTTGTTGCAGGAGCATTGGCCCTTCTGATCTTTGTCGGTCAGGCAATAAATCCAGCGTTGACAACGGCTATCCAAGCGATTGCAATTGTTTATGTAATTGGATTGGTTGGATTTGGTCTATTTGGACGCAAAAAGCTAGTTCTCTCCCCAGAGGAGCAGGCCGCTGTGGATGGACACATATAACCAATAGGTGAAGTCAAAAGAGAAAGATAGAAAGTAGGTTAAGGGGCTAGCACAGGCTAGCCCCTTAACTATTTAATAAATAGATCAAAATTATAACTATGTGTCGCCGGCTTAGTTACACCTCGAGTTGGCTACCGAGTTCAGTCCCTTGCTAACATTGCCCCGACTCTCAATGAGAACTCCAACTTCTGGGGTTCAGTTCAAAGGCAGTAGGGGTTTCTCCTTGTAGATTAAAGTCCAGGAACTAGATAGCATCCCTTTATGAAATCAATGTCGATTGAAGCGTTAAAAGCAGGCGTAGCCGATGGAACGATTGATACCGTCGTAGTCGCAATGACAGATATGCAAGGCCGATTAACTGGCAAGCGGATCCACGGTCAGTTCTTTTTAGATGAGGTCCTCAAGCACGGCACTGAAGGCTGTAACTATCTTCTAGCTGTCGATGTCGATATGAATACCGTTGATGGGTATGAGATGTCCTCATGGGAACGTGGATACAGCGATTTCGCGTTGGTTCCAGATATGGACACGCTGCGCATGATTGATTGGCAAGAAGGCGCAGCACTTGTTCTAGCAGATGTTCAATGGCTAGATCACACAGATGTTGTTGCATCTCCCCGCCAAATACTTCGCAAGCAAGTTAAGGCGCTTAAAGATGCCGGTATGGAAGCCATGTGCGGCACCGAGCTTGAGTTTGTGGTTTATAAGGACACATATGAGGAAGCTTGGAACAAGGGCTATAAGAATTTAATTCCAGTGAATCAATACAACGTGGATTACTCCATCATGGGTGGATCACGAATTGAGCCGCTCTTGCGCAGAATCCGCCTTGCAATGGCTAAAGCTGGGATGACGGTGGAGTCAGTCAAGGGTGAATGTAACTTTGGTCAGCATGAAATTGCCTTCAAGTACTCTGATGCACTTTCAAATTGCGATAACCACGTTATTTACAAAAATGGTGCAAAAGAGATTGCGGCTCAAGATGGATACGCACTAACTTTTATGGCTAAGCCAAATGAAAAAGAAGGTAACTCTTCACACATCCACCTTTCATTCCGTGGATTAGATGGTTCTCTGGTGATGGCTGATGATTCAGATAAAGAACAGGGCTTAAGTGATCTTGGACGTCAGTTCATCGCTGGCCAGATTGCACATATGCGCGAAATGTCTTTGCTCTTTGCTCCAAATATCAACTCTTACAAGCGCTATGTCCCAGGTTCATTTGCTCCAACAGCAATCCGCTGGGGTCGCGATAACCGCACATGTGCACTGCGCTTAGTTGGAAAGGGCCAAAGCCTTCGCCTTGAAAACCGCGTTGCAGGCGGTGACGTCAATCCATACCTAGCTGTTTCAGGAATTATCGCTGCCGGACTAGATGGAATTAAGAACAAGATGGTTCTAGAGCCAGCATTTACTGGAAATGCTTACGCTTCCGATTCACAGCGCGTTCCTTCATCAATGAATGAATCACTTGCGCTATGGGAGGGCTCTGCTTGGGTTAAGGAAACCTTTGGCGCAGAAGTTCAGGCCCACTATGCAAATATGGCCAAGATTGAAATTGCTGCATACGGCAAAGCAATCACCGATTGGGAATTAGTCCGCAACTTCGAAAGGTTCTAAACAACAGTGTCAACTTCATACGATGTAATCAACCCTGCCACCGAACAAATTGTTAAAAATGTTCCCCATTTAGATTTGGAACAAACTGATGCAGTCATCGCAAAGGCTGCCAAGGCTTTCCAGAGCTGGAAAAATGTTGCACCTGGCGAGCGTGCTCGATTGCTCCGTGCCTTCTCTCAAGTAGTAACTGATCATCGTGAAGAGTTAGCACAGTTAGAAATCACTAATGCGGGTCACACACGGGGCAATGCCCTCTGGGAAGCTGACAATGTTGCTAACACGCTGATGTATTACTCAGCGGCCCCTGAGCGCTTATTCGGTAAGCAAATTCCAGTTCCTGGCGGAGTAGATATAACTTTTAAAGAGCCAATTGGTGTTGTCGGAATCATTGTTCCTTGGAACTTCCCAATGCCAATTGCTGGTTGGGGCTTTGCCCCAGCGTTAGCTGCCGGAAACACCGTTGTTCTAAAGCCTGCTGAATACACACCATTAACCGCAATTCGCCTGGGCGAACTTGCATTACTAGCCGGAATTCCAGAAGGTGTTCTTAATATCTTGCCTGGTAAGGGAAGTGTTGTTGGAAATCGCTTTGTTACACATCCCCTAGTTCGCAAAGTCGGCTTCACCGGTTCTACCGAAGTCGGAAAGCAGATTATGGCTGGATGCGCCGATCAGGTGAAGCGCGTAACACTTGAACTAGGTGGAAAGAGTGCCAACGTAATCTTTGCTGATGCAGATATCGAAAAAGCAACAGCTGGTGCACCTGGTGCAGTCTTTGATAACGCTGGTCAAGATTGCTGCGCACGTTCTCGAATCCTTGTTCAAAAGTCCGCATTCGATAAGTTCATGGAGCACTTCGAGGTAGCGGTTAAAAAATTCCGTTGTGAAGATCCAAATCTTGCCACTGCTGAAATGGGACCACTGATTTCAAAGAAGCAGTTTGATGTCGTTGAGTCTTACCTTGATGAAAAGATTGCTTTCCAAGGGTCAGCGCCATCTGGGCCTGGCTATTGGATGCCTCCAACAGTTTTGCTGCCAAAGAATGCTCAATCTAAGTCTTGGCGTGAAGAGATCTTCGGACCAGTTGTCTCTGTTCTTACTTTTGAAGATGAAGCAGAAGCAATTGCTTTAGCAAATGATAGTGAATATGGATTATCAGGTTCTATTTGGACAAGAGATGTGGGCCGCGCTCTTCGTGTTTCTCGTGCAATTGAATCTGGCGCACTTTCGGTGAATTCAAATTCATCAGTACGTTTCTGGACACCATTTGGTGGCTTTAAGCAATCAGGTCTTGGACGTGGTCTTGGACCAGATGCAGTTGATGCTTACACTGAATTAAAAAACGTATTTATCTCTAACGACTAATTAGATTGTGCGGATTGGCGCGGTTGCGATGCGATCAAGAAATTGATCAACTAAATCGTAGCCGCGCTGATTGCTCTCTGCCTCAAGTTTTCTAGTCTCAGCACGCAACTGATCAACCACTACGCCTTCAGATTCAACCTCGGCGCATCCCCCATCCATTGCAAGCCACATATCTAAAACTTCAGAGTCAATCTCTGGATGGAACTGCAGACCTAACGTGCGACCAAAGTGGTAGGCCTGGGGACAGAGTTCGGTTCGAGCAATCTCTATAGCCCCCGGTGGGACGGTGAAACGATCCCAGTGATATTGAAACCAAGGTCCCTTAGGAATAAAACTCTCATCATCACTATCTACTTCATACCAACCAAGTTCAGCGCGAGGTGAGCGTGAAACTGTTCCACCCAGCACGCGCGACATTAACTGTCCCCCGAAGCAAATACCTAGCACTGGAATTCCAGCATTGTGAACTTCGCGCATTTTTGCGACTTGTGGAATCAACCAATTACCAATTGCACCATCATCATAAGCGGCATAAGGAGCACCCATAACAACCACTACATGAAATGAAAGTAAGTCTGGCCATGCTGGAGTCACATTTGGCGCTTTGGCATGTTCTTCATCAACAATAATAAATCGAGATATTTCATAGCCGCGCTTTTCGAACTGCTTCCAGATCGGACCACCAGCAGAAACATGGTCATGCTCGATGAAGAGAACGGGCTTGGGCATGGTCGGCAACTCTACTTAATGATTCGCAGTGGTTCTTGTCCACGAGCTATGAGGCGCTCAAAATGTAGCTCACGCTTTTCATTAAAGCGGTTGGATTCATCGGTAGTCTTGGCCAAGAATGCTGCTAGTTCATCGCGCGCAGCTAAACCGTCACCACTAAGGTCTGTGCGATCAAATACGTTCCACGCGCGAAGCACTGGAGCAATCACCTCTTCTAAGTGTTGCTCCATGTCATAAATTCCTGCCAAAGCAATCTGCACCGCTTTTCGACCAAAGCCTGGCATGTTTGCACCTGGCATATCAAAGTTTGTTACTACATCGGCAATTGCTCGCATGGAGGCATTTGGTTCCATATCAAGGGCTGCGCCTAATGTGTTGCGATAGAAAAGCATATGTAGATTTTCATCTAAAGAAACACGATGCAGCAGGGACTCTGCGATGGGATCGTCTGAGATCTTGCCCGTGTTGCGGTGTGAAATTCGGGTAGCTAACTCTTGGAAAGAAACGTAGGCAATAGTGTGCAGCATGTCGTTCTCATATGGCGTCTGATAACCCAATGACATATGTGCCATACGTAGATCTTCAAGTTCATATGGATCAACTCCACGCGTTGCCATTAAATAATCTCGGATAACAATGCTGTGACGTGCCTCTTCTGCCGTCCAACGTTCAATCCAGGTTCCCCATGCACCATCGCGGCCCATTGAGAGCGAAATTTCGGTGTGGTAACTCGGCAAGTTATCTTCAGTTAAAAGATTGAGGATGAGAGAGTCTTGGGCAACGGGTGTAAGGCGTGAATCTTTTGCTTCCCATGCATCTCCATTGAGAGGTCCAGCAAAATCACGGCCTTCAGACCAAGGGACATACTCGTGGGGATACCAATTTTTTTGAACTTTAAGATGTCGATCGAGTTCAACGGCAACGACAGGCTCTAGATCTCGAATGAGTCGAGCTTGAATCTCTTCGCTGTCATACGTCATAGGCGTAACGCTACGGCACAACCTGGGTTACTCGCGAGTTAAAAATTGTCTTTTACACGCTCAATTGCTTGTGCCGCTCGCCACTTTGCGATTTCTCCGTGATTTCCACTTAACAAAATCTCCGGTACCGAAATATCGCGCCAGTTTTGTGGTTTTGTGAAGTTGGGATATTCAAGATAACCCTGCTCATTATGTGATTCTTCAGCAAGTGATTCAGGATTTCCTAGAACACCTGGGATTAGACGGGTGATAGATTCAATCATCACAAGAGATGCCACTTCACCCCCGCCTAAAACATAATCACCAATTGAGACTTCATGAACTCTAAAGTTCCTAGAGAGGTAGTGCTGGCGCACACGATCATCAATTCCTTCATATCGACCACAGGCAAAAACTAGGTGTGATGATTGTGAAAACTTTGCTGCCATTGGTTGATCAAAGCGCTTGCCTGCTGGTGTCAGAATAATTAAATCTGTTTCGGCATCCATCAGTGGATCTAACGCCTGTCCCCATACTTCAGGCATCATCACCATTCCGGCGCCGCCACCATATGGTGTGTCATCGACTTGATTATGAACATTTGTCGCAAAGGTGCGTAAATCGTAAATTCCAAACTCAACTAAACCTGACTCTTGTGCTTTACCCAAAAGAGAGAGTTTGAGCGGTGCGAAATACTCCGGAAAAATAGTAACTGCATCAATTTTCATTTGATTTCTCCTGCAAGATCTGGCGGAATAATAACAACTTTACGCGCAGCGATATCGACAACTGGAACTAATTGGTGCACAAAAGGAATTAGAATTTCGCCGGACTCTGTCTTAATCGCTAGCAAATCTTGTCCCGGAAGATTAATCACATCAGTTACCTCACCAATGAGTTCACCGGACTCCAAATGAGCTGCGCAGCCGATAAGTTGTAAGACATGGTAATCATCTTCATCAGCACCTGGCTCATTGATATCCACATCGCAATAGATCAAAGTATTGCGAAGCTTTTCAATACCATTGCGATCGGTTATGCCATTAAAACCCAGCAACAAAATGCCGTTATGGACGCGGCCAGAAGTAATTGTTAGCTCGCCATGGGTGTCAGTTTGAACTTTGTTCCCAATGGCAAAACGACGATCAGGTTCATCAGTTCGAACCTCAATCGTCGCTTCTCCAAGAATTCCGTGGGCGCGACCGATGCGCCCCACGAGTAAACGCATTGCTATCGTGCTTCGTCGGTCTCGATGAGATCGACGCGAACAGTACGTCCTGCAATTGCACTCACGACCGTGCGAAGTGCCTTCGCAGTACGGCCATTACGACCAATAACTTTGCCGATATCTTCAGGGTTCACACGAACCTCAAGAGTTGTTCCACGACGATGATTCTTTTCAGCAACAACTACATCATCGGGATTATCAACAATTCCCTTTACTAAATGCTCTAGGGCTTCATCCATCATCGTTATTCGGCAGCCACTTCTTCTGCTGGAGTTTCAACAACTGCTTCTGCTGGAGTTTCAACAACTGCTTCTGCTGGAGTTTCAACAACTGCTTCAACAACTGCTTCTTCAACAACTGCTTCTTCAACAACTGGGTTTGCCTTTGCGGCTAACTTCTCTTGTGCTTTCTTCTTTAGAGTAGTTGCACCTTCTTTTGGTTCATCCATTGCTTGCTTCATAGCTGCTTCGTAAGCAACATGCTTGCCAACCTTAGGTGCTGCAACACGAAGAGTTCCTTCAGTTCCAGGTAGACCCTTGAATTTCTGCCAATCTCCAGTGACCTTCAGAAGAGCCTCTACAGCCTCTGATGGTTGTGCGCCAACACCGAGCCAGTACAGAGCACGCTCTGAGTTGATCTCAATCAGTGATGGTTCTTGTCCTGGAACATAACGACCAATTTCTTCAATTGAAAGACCGTTACGTGCCTTGCGTGAGTCTGTTACAACTACGCGGAAAAATGGTGTGCGAATTTTACCCATGCGCATTAAACGAATTTTTGTAGCCAAGTGAGGTTGTGCTCCTGTTTATGTGTGTCATAAAAATTAATCGCAGCGGGGTGCGCAATCAATTACATACAACTATCGGTCGTGGATGTTGAACGGGGGTAGAGGGCCCCATCAACAGGTGCCCAATTCTGCCATCTAAGGGCAGTAAAGGTGAAATCGAGCTTTATTGCCCCTCTTCCAGAGCCCGTTTGGCTGGATTACCGGATTTGGACTTCTTCTTGGGCGCAGCGCTCTTAATCGCAGCCTTAGGCATTGCAGGAAGACCCATACCGGCCATGGCCGCTGGCATTGCCCCGTTTCTCACCTGCTTCATCATCTTTTGAGCAGCAGAGAAGCGATCAACCAAATTATTCACATCAGATACTTTGCGGCCAGAACCTAACGCTATTCGCGCACGTCTCGAGCCATTGAGAACTTTAGGATCACGTCGCTCAATTGGTGTCATTGATTGAACAATTGCTTGAGTGCGAACTATTTCGCCTTCATCAAAGTTTTCAAGCTGCTTTTTCATCTGCCCCGCACCTGGCAACATGCCCAACAATTTAGACATAGAACCCATCTTGGACATGGCTTGCAATTGTTCTAAGAAATCTTCCAGTGTGAAATCTTCACCGCTTGCAAACTTAGCCTCCAGCTTTGCAGATGTATCACTATCAAAAGCCTTTTTGGCTTGTTCCGCAAGCGTTGCAACATCGCCCATACCCAAAATTCGAGATGCCATACGGTCTGGATAGAAAATATCAAAATCACTGAGCTTTTCTCCGGTGGATGCAAACATAATTGGTCGCTTGGTAATTGACGCGATGGAAAGCGCAGCGCCACCACGTGCATCACCATCTAACTTAGTTAAAACAACACCGTCAAAGCCAACACCATCTAAAAATGCTTGCGAGGTTCTCACTGCATCTTGACCAATCATGGCATCGACAACAAAGAGAATCTCATCTGGATTTACAGCATCTCGGATATCAGATGCTTGCTTCATTAACTCTTGATCAACACCCAGGCGACCTGCTGTATCAACGATGACCATGTTGTATTGCTTGGATTTGGCGAAATCAATTCCACTCTTTGCAACTTTGACTGGATCACCAACGCCATTTCCTGGCTCAGGTGCAAAAACTGGAACGCCAATACTTTCACCAACAACTTGTAGTTGGGTGACTGCATTTGGTCGTTGTAAGTCGGAGGCAACGAGTAGAGGCGTGTTTCCCTGCTCGGCATAGAACTTTGCAAGCTTTCCAGCCAAAGTTGTCTTACCTGCACCCTGCAAACCCGCCAACATAATTACTGTTGGAGGGTTCTTTGCAAAACGAACTCTGCGTGCATCTCCCCCAAGAATTTCAATAAGAGATGTGTTAACGATCTCAAAGATTGCTTGACCTTGGTTAGTGCCAGATTGCAAAGTGGGAAGAGCAGCCAAAGATTTTTCACGGATCTGTGCAATAAAGCTTTCCACCACAGATAGGGCAACATCTGATTCAAGTAAGGCCTGGCGAATTTCAAGGCAGGTTGCATCGATGTCAGCGCTGCTAATTTTGCCGCGTGAGCGCAACGTTGAAAAAGCGCTACTAAATCGTGAGGTGAGTGACTCGAACATAAGGCGCTAAGACTACTTGAGCAGTTGCAATAAACGCGAAGCAACCTCATTGGCCCGCTCATCACTTAAGGGGCCTCCCGTAAGTTCGGTCACATATAAAGTATCGATAGCTTCGGCTCCAAGGGTCGTAACAATTGCCGACCTAATATCGACCTTGGATTGTGTTATTCCAGCACCAATTCTAAAAAGCAATCCTGGCCTATCGTGACTTCGCACTTCAATAATCGTTGCATCGGTTGCCCCATCATTAAAGATTTCAACAATAGGATCTGGCACTGGAATTGATGGAATGGATGCATAGGCCTGTGCTCGTGCAATTAATCTATCCTCAATATGGGATGCATCATTGAATGCCTTTTCAATTTCATTGCGTAAGTTCTGCGCTGTCACAGCTGGCGCATGAGGTTCGGGAGTAACAATCCACTTCATTACCGCTGATGCGCCATGTGTCTTAGTTCTAGCAGAGCGAACATCCAAGCGAGACGTATTAATTACTCCAGCAACCAAAGAAAGTAGACCTGGTTTATCAGGGGAAATAATCTCAATCGAATAACCATTTTCACGTTGCTCCAGATTGACTTGCAGCACACCGCTCTCAGCCACCTTCAACTGCTCTGGAGTTATCTCAGGTTGCGCAGCAAAAACGTTAGAGCCAGACATTGCCTTCTTAACACGTTTTACTAAATCAGAGACCAACGTGGCTTTCCAATCACTCCAGCCGGCGCTTCCTGTGGCCTCACCATCTGCAATGCTGAGCGCATGTAATAGTTCTAGAGTTGTTAAATCCGGGATTACCGCAAGGATTGATTGAATAGTTGCAGGATCATCTAGATCACGTCTTGTTGCCGTGGCAGATAAAAGTAAGTGGTGTTTTACGAGAGTCTTTATTACTTCCACATCCTCAGATGGAAAACCAATTCTTCGAGCCAATGGTTCAATTAATCGCTCTCCCCTGATTGAGTGATCTTCCACATCACCTTTACCGATATCGTGGAAAAGAGCAGCGAAGAGAAGTAAATCCGGGCGGTGGACTTTTCGTGTTAGGGATGCTGCATGAACTGCCGTTTCAACCATATGTCTATCAACTGTATGGCGGTGCAAAGCATTTCTCTGTGGCAAAGAGCGCAATGCACGCCATTCTGGAATCCAGTGAAAAATAATCTCTTCTTGATCAAGGGCCTCAAAGATAGAAACCATTGATTCACCTGCACCAATAAGTGAGATCAAGTGTTCACGAGCTTCGCGAGGCCAAGGATTAGGAAGCAAGCCTTTGCCCTCATTAAGTGAGGCCGATAGAAGTGAATAGGACTCTAAAGAGATAGGCAGACCTAGCTGTGCCGCAGTTGCCGCTGCGCGAAGTCCTAACATCGGATCGCTCTGTAAATCAGTAAGTGGATTTATGACAATCTCTTTTTGGGAAACATTGAGATTCTTAGCAACGATATCTGTTCGCGGTTTGCGCAGGAATCGGCCAAAACCATCTTTGACTTTTTGATCCAATTGGTGCCAAATAAATTCAAGTAAATAGTCAACTGATCGTGCCGCTTGCGCCACATCACTCATCAGCACATCAGCATCGACGTATCCCAGCTCAAGTGCGACTGCATCTTGTTCCTGAAATAGTAATCTGTCTTTATTGCGTCCACTTGTTTGATGCAAAGTTTCTCGAACATCATTGAGCTTTGACTCAGCCCAGCTAATTCGCTCAAGCGGAACTGTGGTTGCACCTGATACTGAAATAGCACGCAAGGCATTTATATCCCTCAATCCTCCGCGTGCTTCTTTCACATCAGGTTCAAGCAGATAGGCCAACTCTCCTGCACGCTCATGTCGCTGCTCTAAAGATTTCTTAAGTTCGGGTAAACGATTACGAGCATGCTTGCGCCACGAATCTAAGCTATCGCTTTGAACTGAAACAACTAAATCCGCATCACCTGCAATGAGACGAATATCTAGGAGCCCTAAGGCAACTTTCAAATCACTTTCAGCTGCATCACGAGTTTCTGTACGGGTTCTCACGGAATGATCAACACTCTTGCTATCCCAAAGAGGATAAAGAAGATTATTTACGAACTCGCTCAAAGCGTTTTGTGAAAACTGGCCCTGATGCAAAATAACAATATCTAAATCTGAGCCTGGAGAAAGCTCTCCGCGGCCATAGCCACCCACAGCAGCTACTGCTAGGCCCTTATTATTTTTTCCTGCTTTTTCTAAAGCTACATTAAAAAGCGAGAGAAGGAAGCGATCGCTCTCGTTCGATCGCTCCCTTCGCTCACGTGTACTCATGTAGGTATCTTAGATTGCGTCTGGCCCACGTTCTCCCGTGCGCACGCGCACTACTTGATCAACTGGAGTGGTCCAAACCTTTCCATCACCAATAGATCCTGTTGATGCTGCCTTGACAATTACGTCAACAACTGCGGCTGCGTCGGCATCATCTGCTAATACTTCAAGGCGAACCTTAGGAACTAGGTCAACTGTGTATTCAGCTCCGCGATAAACCTCGGTATGTCCTTTTTGACGTCCAAAGCCACTGGCTTCCGAGACTGTCATTCCAGTAACACCATGTGCCTGCAGTGCATTTTTAACATCTTCTAACTTAAATGGCTTAAGGATTGCTGTAATTAACTTCATTAGAAAGAACCTCCTCGTGAAGAGCTAGACATTTCATAAGCAGTCTCGGCATGTTCAGACAAGTCGACACCTTCTACTTCAGCATCTCTAGAGACACGGAATCCGATTGTCTTTTCGATGATGAATCCAAGCACCAAAGTAACTAGGAATGAATAAAGCGCAACCAATCCAACACCTAGCCCTTGTTTGGCAAGTAACTCAGTGCCACCACCATAGAACAGACCATCCAGGCCAACGCTGTTAACAACACTTGTTCCAAATAAGCCGATTGCCAAAGATCCCCAGATTCCACCAACTAAGTGAACTCCGACGACATCGAGTGAGTCATCAAATCCAAACTTATACTTCAAGCTAACGGCAAGGGCGCATAAAATACCGGCAAAGAATCCGATAACTACTGCTGCCCATGGTGCAACGAAGGCACATGCAGGAGTGATTGCCACAAGACCAGAAACTGCTCCAGAGGCTGCGCCAAGGGAAGTTGGATGTCCATTGCGAATCTTTTCAACCAACAACCAACCAATGAGGGCTCCAGCTGTTGCAACTTGGGTGTTAAGGAATGCAAGACCTGCAATTCCATTTGCAGCAAGTGCTGAACCAGCGTTAAAACCAAACCAGCCAAACCAAAGTAAACCTGAACCAAGTAGAACTAACGGTAGTGAGTGTGGACGCATTGACTCTTTGCGCCAGCCAACTCGCTTACCAAGAATAATTGCTAATGCTAAACCTGCTGCACCGGCATTGACGTGTACTGCGGTTCCGCCAGCAAAGTCTTCAAGACCTTTGCCTGCAAGGAAGCCAGTACCAGTCACAGTGTCACCAACTTTGTTACCGAAAGCAAAAACCCAGTGTGCAACTGGGAAGTAAACAATAGTTGACCAGATTGCTACGAATACTGCCCAAGCAGTGAATTTAGTGCGATCTGCAATTGCACCAGAGATGAGAGCTGGCGTAATAATTGCAAACATCAATTGGAACGCTGCAAAAACCAATAATGGAATTGGATAAATACCACCATTATTAGTCAGGTCATTAACCATTCCCCCTAAGCCTGAAAATGAAAGATTTCCATACCAAGGTGAATCAGCTTTATAACCAAAAGCTAATTCAAAACCATAAATAACCCACAAAATGCTAACGATGCCAATAGTTATAAAGGACATCATCATCATATTAAGAACGCTCTTAGTGCGAACCATTCCACCGTAGAAAAAGGCAAGTCCAGGTGTCATAAGAAGAACGAGAGCGGCGCTTGCTAACATCCAGGCGGTATCACCTGAGTTCAACACGATATCAGTCATATTTTCATCTGCTTTCGAGATTGATTGAAGAAAGATTCTCGCCTTTGAGATGGGTATACCTTCTCTAGCCCCAGTTACGAGCGATGATGTGAACTATTGCGGGGGCGTGACAATTTCGCCCCTGTGTTACGTCTAGGTTACGAAAGCAGCCCTTGGATATAGCTCTGGGCATCGAAGTGGGCAAAATCAGCCTCAGACTCCCCTGTGCCGATCCACTTGATAGGGATGTCGAGTTCTTTCTCAATCGCTAGCGCAACACCACCTCTGGCACTTCCATCAATCTTGGTCAAGATAATTCCAGTGACTTTTACTGCTTCGGTAAATATCTTGGCCTGCTGCAAACCATTTTGTCCAGTAGTCGCATCAATTACTAATAGCACTTCGTTGATTGGGAAGACCTTCTCAACTACTCGCTTAACTTTTTCAAGCTCTGCCATCAAATCATTTTTATTATGTAATCGCCCCGCTGTGTCAATGATTAAAAAATCAGCTTTGCTCTCTTGTGCCCTCTTAGCGCCATCAAATGCAACTGACGCTGGATCACCATTGGCTTTACCTGAAACGACCTCAACGCCAATTCGATCTCCCCAGGTTTGTAACTGCTCAACTGCTGCAGCACGAAAGGTATCTCCCGCTGCCATTACAACTTTTTTTCCACCGCTCTTTAGCTGAGCGGCTAGCTTTGCAACACTTGTTGTCTTACCTGTTCCATTAACACCAACAACCATGATCACAGTCGTTTCTTGACCCAGTAGAGCACCACGATCTTTAGTAGAAAGATGAGTGGATAAAATCTGAGACAAAGCTTCTTGGGCGTTCTCACTCTTAACCTTACGGGCTTGTTCTAAGAACTCTTTGGTCAATGATGGACCTAAGTCAGATAGAAGCAGTTCCTCTTCTAATTCTTTCCAATCAGCAGGTGCAAACCCATTTGTCCCTCTGACTTTGGCGATGAACTTGCTAAATAAACCCATAAGAAAGCTTTACTTAACTTGCGTCAGATTCGCGCAAACGCTGAGAAATTACTTCAGAGACGCCATCGCCACGCATAGTTATGCCATACAAAGCATCGGCGATCTCCATGGTGCGCTTTTGGTGCGTAATGATAATCAGCTGAGAAGTTGCGCGAAGCTCTTCGAAAATAACTAGTAATCGGCCAAGGTTGACGTCATCAAGGGCCGCTTCAACCTCATCAAGCACATAGAAGGGACTAGGACGTGCTTTAAAGATTGCAACTAACATGGCAACGGCAGTCAATGATTTTTCTCCACCTGAAAGTAGGGATAAACGCTTAATGCGCTTTCCAGGTGGACGGGCTTCAACATCAACACCACTTGTTAATGGATTATCAGGATCGGTCAAAATCAAGCGGCCATCACCACCAGGAAATAGTCGAGAGAAGATATCTTCAAAATGCGTTGCCGTTGCCTCAAAGGCTTCCATAAAGATTGACTGAACACGATCATCAACTTCTTTGATGATGTCGAGCAAGTCTTTCTTCGTATTCTTCAAATCCTCTAATTGTTCAGCCAAGAACTTCAATCGCTCTTCAAGGGAAGAGAACTCTTCAAGGGCCAGAGGATTAATCTTGCCTAGCAAAGTGAGTGAGCGCTCAGCTGAGGCAAAGCGCTTTTCCTGTTGATCACGGCGATATGGGATGAGCTCGGTTGTGATGATTTCCCCATTTTCATTTTCAAAGAACGTTGGAACATCTTTGTCAGGACCGTATTCAGCAACTAGAACCTGAGTGTCGATTCCAAACTCTTCCATCGTCTTGTTCTCAAGAGTTTCAATACGCATGCGCTGTTCTGCACGGGCAATTTCATCTTTATGAACACTAGAAGTGAGCTGTTCAAGTTCAGAAGTTAATTCACGGCCACGTGTGCGAACGGTGAGAGTTTCACCATCCCTAGCAGTTCGTGATCCTTCTAAACGCGCGCGCTCTGTTGCAGCTTTAGCAATTGAGCGTTCGATATGGATAAGAACCTCATAAGCAGATTCAGCAATAGCTTGAGATATCACTGCCGCGCGTGCTCGTGCACCTCGACGAACAATGGCACGCTCTGATGCTTCACGTTCATTGCGTGCTGAATCTTCAAGGGCCTTAGCGCGTGCAGCTACTGAATCAACACGCTCTTCGATTGTACGGACAGCTAAGCGTGCTTCAACTTCAGTTGTGCGAGCAAGTGAAACAGCGTTGCGTAAGTTTTCAGTGAATGTGTGATCAGGTTCTGCAACTACACCTTGTTGATGCAGTTGATTCTGTGCAATTACAAGCTCGCCCTCATCGCGGCTTTTAGCCGAACTTGCTTCTTGAATAGAGGTATTGAGTCGCTCAACTTCAGCTAAAGCTGACTTCATATCTTGTCCAGAAACGGCTAGCTGCTCAGTAATTGAAGCAATACGTGCATCAGATTCGTTGAGCTTTGAGAGGGCAACATCAAATGAACTTTGACGATCGGCAACCTCAGTAGTTGCAGTTACAATCTCAAACTTTAAGCGATCGCAGGTGTGAGTGATCTCAGTGAGCTTGACTTCAAGGCTTTCAATGAGAGCCTTAATTTCAATAAGAGATGTTGAAGACTTAGAACCACCACGTGCACGAGCCTTAGTGATCACATCGCCATCACGCGTCACAACTGTCACTGATGGGTGGGAGCGAAGAATCGCTTCAGCATCACGAGCATTTTCAGCAACAACTGTTGAAGCAAGTAGGGATGAAATCAGATCACCAATTGAATGTGAGCGAATATGGGATGAGAGCGCATTTAATCCGGAAGGAATATTTGAATTTCCACTATTGCCGGCCTCATATACCAAGACATCGGCCTGGCCTAGATTTTGATCACGGAGAGTTGTTAGTGCTGTTACTGCTGAAGATAAATCTTGAACAACAATTGCATCAGCCAAAGTTCCAAGGGCTGCAGCAGCTGCTGATTCCCATCCATTATCGATTTCAATGAGTGAGGCAACAGAGCCCAGGATGTGAACACCACGTGAATCGCGCATAAGGGCAGATGCACCATCGCGGTTTTGCGATGTCAATTTCATTGCTTCTAACTTGGCTTCAACGGCATTTCGCTCACGATCTGCCGCACGCTCAGAATCAACTAGTGCACCTAGCTTTGCCTGAGAGGCACCGAGTACAAACTTGGCAGTTTCAAATGCAGAATCAAGACCTAGTTCACCAGAATCAGCACTAGCAATTTCAAGTTCAAAGGATGCATATTCGCGTGATGCGCTATCAACGCGGTGTTGGGCATCATCACGGGCTTTAGTCAGACGTGCGATTTCCTCTGCGATTGCTTCAAGGCGGGCCTGAAGTGATTTGATATGGCCCTCTTGGCGCGCAGTTCCTTCACGGGCATCTGCGATAGCGCGCATTGCTGCAGCGATTTTATCTTCATCCATTTTCAATGCTTGTTCGGCAGTAGCAAGTGCAGTTGTCGCAGCAGCTAAGGCAGTACGGGAATTATTAATGTTAGTTCGTAGATCATTTTCCTCATTGCGCAGGACCTGTGCTTCTTTTTCTAGCGCTTCTGGGTCGCGACCAGCTGAGCGTGCCTCCTCTGCTTCTTCATTGAGAAAGCGTGAGCGCTCTTGTGCAAGGCTTTGTGTTCCACGAAATTTTTCACGTAGAGAATTTAATTGGTAGTAAGTCTCTTGTGCTTGAACAAGTAATGGAGATTCAACTGCCGATTGGGCGTCGAGTACTTCTTCGCGAGAACGAATTGCTTCAAGCTCTCTATCGACTTCGGCGCGCTTTTGACGCAAAGCAGTTTCATCGGCGACCTCAGCATCTAAGGTTCGTGACATTGAAATAAAATCATCTGCAAACAAACGCAGCTTTGCATCGCGTAAATCTGCCTGAATAGTTGCCGCCTTCTTGGCAACTTCTGCCTGCTTACCCAGTGGGCGAAGTTGGCGACGTAGCTCAACAGTTAAATCCTGAACACGTGCCATGTTGGCTTGCATTGAATCAAGTTTGCGTAGAGCTTTTTCTTTACGCTTGCGGTGCTTAAGAACACCCGCTGCTTCTTCAATAAATCCACGGCGCTCTTCTGGTGTAGCCATCAATATTGCATCTAGTTGGCCTTGACCAACAATGACGTGCATTTCGCGGCCAATACCTGAGTCGCTGAGTAGTTCTTGAATATCAAGTAAACGAGATGCTTCACCATTGATTTGATATTCAGATTGACCATTGCGGAAAAGAATGCGAGAAATAGTTACTTCGGTGTAGTCGATTGGCAGTGCGCCATCAGTGTTATCGATTGTGAGTGAAACTTCTGCGCGACCAAGTGGTGCACGTCCGCTTGTTCCAGCGAAAATAACATCTTCCATCTTGCCGCCGCGAAGGGATTTTGCACCCTGTTCACCCATAACCCAGGTGAGGGCATCAACAACGTTACTTTTACCTGAACCGTTTGGACCAACAACGCATGTAATACCTGGCTCAAGACGCAATGTGGTGCTTGAAGCAAAGGACTTAAAGCCCTTGAGGGTCATGCTCTTGAGATACACGCGGTAAACCTATCGCGCCGCGTGCTTGTTTTTGGCGATATTACTGCTCGGGCAGCTCAGTTTTTAGAGTTTCATATGCAATTCGGGCAGCTACTTGCTCAGCCTCTCGCTTGCTTTTTCCGGTTCCCACCGCCACAGCGTTTCCAGCAACCATTGCCGTAGCCGTGAAATCTTTATCGTGATCTGGGCCTTGTTCAGTAACAACGTATTCCGGTGCACCTTTTCCAAGGCTAGCCGCTAACTCTTGAAGGGCTGTTTTGCCATCTAAGCCAGCTCCACGTGCAACGGCTGAATCCATTGTTGATGCAATCAATCTGCGCACAATTTCCGTACATTTTTCAAAGCCACATTGAAGATAAACAGCTCCGATTAATGCTTCTAGGGCATCGGCAAGTAATGAGTTTTTATCGCGCCCATTTGTAACTTCTTCACCTTTACCCAGGCGAATATATTGACCAAGTTCTAATGTGCGCGCAATATCTGCGAGCGCACGCATGTTAACTACACCCGAGCGTAGCGGTGATAAACGTGATTCATCTAAATCTGGATAACGCTTATAGAGTTCCTCGGTAACAATTAACCCGAGAACTGAATCCCCAAGAAATTCAAGACGCTCGTTAGTTTCTTTACTCGCAGATTCATAAGCAAATGAGCGATGCGTAAAAGCTAACTCCAAAAGTGCGGGTTCAAGTTCAACCCCCAATGCTTTATTGAGCATAGAACTAACGATCAAACCTCTAGAACTTGGCGGCGGTTATATGTACCGCATGTTGGACATGCTGTGTGTTGAAGCTTTGGAGATTGGCATTGTCCGCATGTTGCTAAAGAGGCAGCAGTTGTTTTCCACTGGCTACGGCGTGAGCGCGTCTTTGAACGCGACATTTTTCGCTTTGGTACTGGCACGGTTCGAACCTCTTCTTATCTATTTCTAAAAGCAGCGGTGGCTGCAAGGGGTAAGTATCCCCCAAAAGGCCTAATTCTTGAAATCGGCCCCTTACTCCAGATCTAGCCCCTTCAAACCCGCCCAACGGGCGTCAATAACCTCATGAGCGTGATCTCCAGGAAGCTCGGCCCACTTGCCACCACATTCAGGGCACAGCCCTGGGCAATCATCACTACACAGTGGATTAACCGGAAGATCTAAAACGATGGCATCACGAATAGGTGGCTCTAAATCCATAATGTCACCATCCATCATCAGCTCATCATCTTCACCTAAATCATCTTCGTTATCAGCTTTTTTCTTCTTCTTTGGACGCTCTAACTTCTGGGCATAGTAATAAAGCTCTTGAACTTTTCGTTCGATTTCTACTTCTACCGGATCAAGGCATCGGGTGCATTCACCTTTAGCAATGGCAAAGATTTCTGCAGTGAGCAAAATGCCTTCAGTCACCGATTCCAGGCGGGCATCAACTTCAATTACTTCCCCAGCGGGAACGGATATGAGTTCGACTCCCACTTTTTCAAGGAGTTCAATATCGAGTTCGTATTCCTTCATCTCCCCTGCACGACGTGCAAGTTCATATGTATTTAACTTAAAAGGCTCCGGTAAGCGTGCCACAGGTGTTAGTCCGCATCTGAGAGCTGGGACAGAACATCTTTATCATTTGCACCAGCTAAGCGTTCACGCCCACGTGCAACTGCATCTTGTGTCTTATTCAAAATTACTTCTAGAGTGGCCAAACGACCATCAATATATTCCTCGACCTCATGCTTTTCTTGTTCACCTAATGCGCGCGCTTCATCCAGAATCTTGCGCGCTTCATCACGTGCTATTTGAACAATAGAAGTTTGCTCAACCATTCTGGCTACATCTTCTCTAGCCATAGCAATCATCTGTTCGGCACTGATACGGCCTTCTTCAATTATCGCATCGCGAGCAGCGATAAGTTTTTGTGCAGATTCAAGATCGTTTGGAAGTGCTTCACGTGCCTCATCTAGCAGTTCTAGCATTTCACCGCGGTGGACAACACAGCTAGCAGAAAGTGGAACACCACGTGCTTCTTCAACCATAGTGATTGCAGATGTTAACTTTTCAACTGAATCCATAATCCTTACTTCCCGCCTACTCGAAGTTTGAGCGCTGCATTAATCGATGCTGGTACCATCGTTGAAACATCTCCCCCGTAGTGGGCGAGCTCTTTAACTAATGATGAGGATAAGAATGAATGAACGGGTGATGTTGCCATAAACATGGTTTCAACTCCTGAGCCCTGCAGATTAACTTGAGCCATCTGAAGCTCGTAATCAAAATCTGTAACCGCGCGCAGACCCTTAACGATTGCCTGGATTGAATTACTCTTGCAGTAATCAACGAGTAAGCCTGACCATGAATCAACACTGACATTAGTTAAGTGGGCTGTGGTTTCACGGATCATTTCAATGCGCTCATCAACTGTAAAAAGTGATGATTTAGTTCGATTTTCAAGAACTGCAACCACCACATGATCAAAGTGAGCGCTGGCTCGAGAAATGATGTCGAGATGACCAAAAGTGATTGGATCAAAGGATCCAGGACAAACCGCGCGTCTCATGGTCTAAACGCTAGCAAGAGATGGGTCAGTTATCCATTCTCAGGCGTGTAATTGCCATAGAAAATCGTGGCCTGCCCATAGTTGCGTTCGCGCACTGCGCTAAAGCCTTCTGGCCATGAAAAATTTGAACGCTTTGCCGTGCGCTCAACTGCAATCACCGCATCATCTTTAAGGAAAGAGCCTGCATGTAACTTACTTAAAATCTCTTGAACCTCAATATCTGAAAAATCAAATGGCGGGTCAACATAAACAATGTGGTATTTCTCTTTAGGTGCATCAGTAACAAATCTTTGGGCTGACATGGCGTAGAGATGAAACTTTCCTGCAGGCTTATTTTTATTGACCAGCTCATAGTTGTTCTCAATTGTCTTTTGCGCCTCGGGATCTTTTTCAACGATATGAACAAGAGTTGCTCCGCGTGAAAGTGCCTCAAGTGCAATTGCTCCCGATCCTCCAAATAGATCTAGAACGTGAAGTCCCAGAAAATCACCAAACTCTGAAAGGAGGGAGGAAAACAAGCCTTCGCGCGCGCGATCTGAAGTTGGGCGTGTGGCACCGGCAACTGTGCCCAGAGTGCGACCTTTAGCAACGCCTGCAATGATTCTCAACGCATCAACCCTTATCCAAATAATCCACGGCCATATCATTAGCCATAGCGCTTAATTCTTTCTTAAGGGCAGGATAACTTGTTAAATCCAATGATGTCGCAATCAAATCCTGGGCAGCTGTTCTAGCCTTTTCGATTAACTCTTCATCGCGCAACACCCGAAGTAGGCGCAGATGTGACTGAGTTCCAGATTGAGATGCACCTAAAACATCTCCTTCTCGGCGCTGTTCTAAATCGATACGAGAGAGTTCAAATCCATCAACTGTGCCAGCCACGGCTACTAAGCGTTCGCGTGCGGGAGTTTCGGCAATGGCATTTGTTACTAGCAAGCAGAGCCCCGGAGAAGTTCCACGTCCCACACGACCGCGTAACTGGTGAAGCTGTGAAACACCAAACCGATCAGCATCCATAATCACCATAATCGTCGCATTTGCAACATCCACTCCCACTTCAATAACTGTCGTTGATACCAAAACATCTATCTCACCTGCAGCAAAGGCCTTCATGGTGCTTTCTTTTTCTTCACTGCCAAGGCGCCCGTGCAGCATTGCAACGCGCAATCCTGCTAAATCGCCCCCATGTAGGCGAGGTGCAA
>CALBFE010000027.1 GCA_937888825.1 uncultured Actinomycetes bacterium
GATCTTGAGACAAGAATTGCGAAGATTATTCGCATGCAAGGTCGCACTGATGAAGCCGATGAGATTGAACGTCGCCTGAAGTCGGTGCAGGAGACGCTAGATGAAGAGCCGCAGGCTTGATCCAGCACCTTAAAAACCTGATCGAAATCCGTATAACGATGGTTTGTATGGGAAATATCTGCCGCTCACCTATGGCTGCTGCTGTTTTATCTAATCGCACCGCTAATTGGAGCTCACCCAAGATCATTGTTGATAGTTCTGGAACTAGTGCTTGGCATATTGGACAAGGTGCGCACCCAACTTCGCAAAAAACCTGGGAAAAGGCTGGATACAAGTATTCCCACTCCGCGAGTGAATTCAAATCGAATGATTTCTTTGAAGCAGACCTAATTTTAGTGATGGATTCAAACAACTTTAGAAATGTTATTAAACTTGCACCTGATGAACAATCCCGAGGCAAGGTTTTCTATTTACGTTCCTTTGATCCAGCACTATCAGCAATTGACCCTTCATCAGCAAAGTTCTATGAATTAGAAGTTCCTGATCCTTATAACCAATCTGTTGAAGCCTACGAAGAGACGTTAGTTATGATCGAGAGCGCCGTAGATGGCCTGTTGCAAGAACTATCCCACCAATAAGTGCGCCACTGGCAGCGATAATGAGTGGCCATTGAGTTGGCCCTTTGCTCCATAGCGCTCCACCCCAAATGCCAGCGCCGAGTACAGCAAAGTTCATTGATGCTTGATAAACACCCTGAGCACGACCACGATGTGTTGCTTCACTTAATCCTGCAATCCAAGCCTTACCAACTCCATCTGTGAGAGCTGGAAATAATCCGTAGAGTGCTAAGGCAATAAGAGCAACGGAGTGATTTTGTGTTAATCCTAGAGTTGCATATGCAGCGGCAAAAGCAACCAAGCCAACTGCGTAGACAATTCTCGGAGAGTATTTATCTGCAATAGCACCACCTGGAAAAGCTGCTAAAACTGTTACAGCGCTAAAGAGCATGTATGAAAGAACAACACCTTGCGTAGAGAAGCCAATATCATGTAATCGAAGGAGTAACAACACATCTGGAATATTTGTTAGTTGAATCAAAACTAATAATGTAATTGACCTCTTTAGAGGCAATGGCAAAGGTGGATGTTTCACTTTGATTTTAACGTCAACTTTTTTAGGTTTTACAAAGTTTTCTCTCACAAACAATGTAAGTAATCCAGACACAATTGCTGGAATTAATGCCCACATTGCAAC
>CALBFE010000028.1 GCA_937888825.1 uncultured Actinomycetes bacterium
TCTGAGAGAAATTCGGGTTGGGTTACTGGCTTATGGCGCAATCGGAGATCAACATAACCTTGCGGTCAAGGCAACCACGGGTCTGCAGTTAACCGCAGTAGCTGACACAAACCCAGAACGCTTAGCTGCAGCCAAAGAGATAGCCTCAGAAATTGAAACCTATACCGATTCAACGTCGATGCTGGATTCTGGCCTAATTGATCTGGTGGTTATTTCAACTCCTCCCAATAGCCATTACTCATGGGCCAAGGAGTCGCTAGACCGTGGCCTTCACGTTGTTCTGGAAAAGCCAATGGCGCTAACAGTCGAAGAATGTGATGAGCTGATTGGGCTAGCTGCATCGAAGGATTTACTCCTTGTTGTGTATCAAAATAGGCGCTATGACGCAGATTTTGTGACCATGAAGAAATTAATTGATGATGGTGCAATAGGCCAAGTGTTCTCTTACGAGAGTTTTGTAGGTGGCTATTCAAAGCCTTGTTCATATTGGCACTCTGATGTAGAAGTTTCTGGGGGAGCCATATTTGATTGGGGAAGCCATTTTATCGATCAGATTTTAGCTACGATTCCAGGAGATGTGGATGCTGTAAGTGGCATCAATCAGAAACGTCAATGGAATCATGTCACAAATGCAGACCATGCTGATGTAACGATTACCTTTTCAGATGGAACTCGCGCAACTTTCACCAATTCAGACCTGGCAGCAGCACGTAAACCAAAATTCTATGTGCTTGGCACTACTGGGGCGATAGTCGGAAATTGGGATCCTGCAGCTGGATCTACGCCAGCTGATCTTCCTGCGATACTGACAGTCCATCGCGCCGATGGAACCACAGAAGTAATCCCAAACTCCCAAGTCACACCGCATGCATTTCATCAATCGATAGTTGAATATCTGAATAATAAAACACCGATGTATATAAATACACAGCAATCCCGTGATGTTGTAGCAATTATGCAAGCAGCAGAAGAGTCTGCACTCTCTAATGGCCGCTCGATGAAACCCGCACTTCTTCGGTGAAAAGCACACGTTGGGGTTTAATTGGCGCTGGTTGGATTGCAACTAGAGCAATAGCTCCTGCCATGCATGCAGCTGCCGACACTGTCGTTCAGGCAGTAGCCAGTCGAGACTCCAAACGTTCACGAGCGTTAAATCCAGTCACGATTCATGAAAGTTATGAAGAGTTATTAAACGATCCCTTAGTTGATGCGGTTTACATTTCCCTTCCCAATCACTTACATTG
>CALBFE010000029.1 GCA_937888825.1 uncultured Actinomycetes bacterium
AATTGAGTTCTGATTCACCTGGAATAGCAGGGCCAGGGGCAAGGGATGCGACGTAAACAGCCAGAGCTGCAACTTCTTCTTCGTTATAAACCGGGGCTTTACGTTCAGCTTGTGTACTCATATCAGCCATTGGCATACGGCCAGTTCCCACTTGGAAATCAACTGAAGCAGCTCCAACACCAATCAACGATGGCGCGATTGCACCGCCTTCAGCATTGAGTCCGTGACAAGAAGAACATCCTTTAAGGAAGATCTGCTTTCCTTCTTCAATGGACGCTGAGCGAGCAAAAACGTTTTGCGACTCTTTAACAGCCGCACTTGCAACAGAGAAAGTTGTTCCAATCGCTAGGAGAGCAAAGATAAGGAGCAACGGGCCAGCGGCCTTATGTCGACGGTAACGCGATAAACGCTTCACGAAGTATTTGTGCTCCCTTACTTAATTAGATAGATCGCTGAGAAGAGTGCGATCCACACGACATCGACGAAGTGCCAGTAGTACGAAACGACGATTGCTGTTGTGGCTTGTTCATGTGTAAAGCGACGAGCTTTAGAAACACGGATAAGCACAATAAGAAAAGCGAGAAGGCCACCGGTTACGTGTAATCCGTGAAAGCCTGTTGCGATGAAGAAAATTGAGCCGTATGCAGTTGAAGAAAGAGTTAAGCCTTCTTCAACAAGAGCGGCATACTCATAAATCTGACCACCAATAAAGAAAGAGCCCATCAAGAAAGTTAGGGCAAACCATTCGCGCATTCCCCATTTATTCAACTGAAAGATTGAACCCGTACGGTGATTTTGGAAACGCTCTGCAGCAAATACTCCAAACTGGCATGTGACAGAGGAGAGGACAAGAATCGTTGTATTCAGTGCTGCAAATGGAATGTTAAGAATATGACTTGACTCTGTCCAAATAGTTGGACCTTGCACTGCGCGTGTAGTGAAATAAATTGCGAACAGTGCGGCAAAGAACATCAGCTCACTTGAGAGCCACACGATTGTCCCAACAGCAACGGCGTTGGGGCGGGTGATCTTGTGGTGGGCAGCTACGGATGTACTCGACATGGGGATGATTATTCCCGAAAACTACGCCTGCGTCTTACGGGAGGACCCTTATGGAGTCAGTATTCGCCCTGTTCAAGAGTGAAACAGCCCACAGATATTTGAGAGTAAAAATCAGTTCGCACACCCGTTCAAGGAGCCTAGACTTAGCTCATGGCAAAGAAGCAGATTCTGGTTTATGCAGATGATTCAACTGTGCGAAAGGCTGTACTTGACGCCTTGGGCACCAGAACTGCCAGCGATGTAGCAGAACACCAGATTCATGAGTTTGCAACCGCGGCCGCTCTCCGTGCCTACGTTGATAACAACACAAACATCGATCTTTTCATCCTCGATGGCGAAGCCGTTCCAGAGGGTGGCCTGGGTGTTGCCCGACAACTCAAAGATGAAACCTTTAACTGCCCACCGGTTTTAGTTATTACAGGACGCAAAGAAGATGCCTGGCTAGCAGCATGGTCACTGGCAGAAGCATCGGTTGTTCACCCCATTGATCCTTTTACTCTGGCTAAAAGTGCGGCAGAGTTACTTCGCGGCACAACCCCTGCTGTAGTTTAAAAAATGTCGAAAGAGTTGTGGGATCGCTATTTCTCAATTCTTGAAAGTGGGCTGGATTTAGAACCAGCCGATGTTGCCTGGTGCATGAATCAGATTCTTGAGGGAAAAGCCGATAACGAGTTAATTAAAAAGTTTTTGCTTTCCCTAAAGGCCAAAGGTGAAACCAGCGAAGAAGTTGGAGCACTAGTTGCCCAGATGTATGAGCACTCTGCGCCAATATCTATTACAGAGCGCGCAGTCGACACCGTTGGAACAGGTGGCGATGGTGCCCACACAATCAATATCTCAACAACGGCGGCCATCATTGCCGCAGCTGCAGGGGCAAAAGTTGTAAAGCACGGTAACCGCGCAGCATCATCTAAATCTGGTGCGGCAGACTTACTTGAAGCACTAGGTGTTGCAATAACGCTAGATGGCAAAGGCGTTGAAACAACTTTTGCACAGCTTGGAATTGGCTTTTGCTTCGCCCCTGTTTTTCATCCAGCAATGCGCTTTGCCGCACCTGCCCGCAAAGAGTTAGGCGTGCCAACAGTTTTTAATATCTTGGGCCCTCTATCAAATCCAGCTAAGCCAAAGGCTGCAGCAATAGGCGTTGCCAATGATCGAATGCATTTAGTGATGGCCCAGGTATTGGCCGATAAGGGCGTCGATGGCTTCGTTTTCCGGGGCGATGATGGCCTTGACGAAATAACTCTTGCAACAACTACGTCTGTTTTATCTCTGGGCAACGGTCAAATATCTAGCGACTTACTTGACCCATTAGATTTTGGAATACCAAGGGCACCCATCTCAGCCCTTGCTGGGGGAGATGCAAGTGAAAATGCCAGAATCACTAGCGCTATTTTTGCTGGTGAAAAAGGTGCACCGCGTGATGC
>CALBFE010000030.1 GCA_937888825.1 uncultured Actinomycetes bacterium
GCTAGATCTAAGGAGTTCATGAAACCCTTTTCCCCGATTCTGAACCGCTTTTGCCGGCTCACAGGCAATCCTCCGCTTGAAAAGTTGTGGGCACATTAAAGAAACCTTGGGCTAGCCCTCATGTTGCCTAACTCACGCCCAGGCTCAGTCCACGCTCAGCGCTAATTGGCTTCCTCCCCCGCCTACGAGGTACCCTTACGCTCTGTTCCCACTGGAACGACATATAGAGAAGTTAAAAGGAGTACCGCTGTGGCATCAACATGCGATATCTGTGGCAAAGGGCCCAGCTTTGGCAATAACGTTTCACACTCTCAGGTAAAGACACGTCGCCGCTGGAATCCAAATATTCAGCGCATCCGTACCTTGGTTAACGGAAACACAAAGCGTCAGAACGTCTGTACTTCATGCCTTAAGGCTGGAAAAGTTACACGCTAACTAATTTTGCTTAACTGAAATGGCGCCAGGTATCTGGCGCTTTTTTCATTTCTAAACCAATTACTCCACTGCCTGCTTTAACCACTCCCACACACAGCCCAGGTAGATCTTTTCCTGTGGCCAGGAAGACATGATCTTCTCCCCCTGCAAAAATCCATTGCCAGACATCTACTCCGCTAGCTTCTGCTAATTCAGATAACTGTGCAAACTCTTCACTTGCCTTAAAGGCCGCAGCATCAAAAACTAACTGCACGCTAGATGCCTGAGCTAGCTGCTGGGCTTGAATAACCAGCGCATCACTAACATCACACATCGCGTGAGCGCCTTTGTTAGCAAAGGCAACTGCCATTGGATAATCAAGAGTTGGAGCACAGAACTCTTGCACCGCATAGCTTTCTAAATCACTTAACTCGTTTTTCTCAATACTCGCAAGACCAGCTGCAGACCATCCCGGTAGTGATGACAAATAAATTGAATCTCCTACTTGTACGCCAGATCGCGTAACAGAGTTTTCTACTTCACCCAGCGCACTCATTGAAATTACTTTCACAGGCCCTCGGGCTAAATCCCCGCCCACCACAACTGCCCCACA
>CALBFE010000031.1 GCA_937888825.1 uncultured Actinomycetes bacterium
GGAATCCACGCCGCAAAATCATTGGGCATGCAATAGGTGCAGCGAAGTGAACAACGATCAGTCAGTGAAACGCGAAGATTACGGTGTTCGCGGCCATAGGTATCAATGAGTTTGTTCATGCGCAGTTAACCCACTCATCGCTGCCATCAGTGAACTTTTGATGCTTCCAAATAGGCAGCTTGGCTTTAACTTCATCAACTATTGCAGCGCAGGCATCAAAGGCTGCTTGGCGATGAGCGGCAGAAACTGCCACAGCAAATGCTGTTTCACCGATAGCAATATCCCCATAACGGTGGGCCACCGCTACTTTTTCAATCTCAAATCGACCCATTACCGATTCTGTGATTAGTTTGATTTGCTCTGGAGCACTTGGATGAATCTCGTAGAGAAGTGATGCGACTTCTTTGCCACCATCATGGTCTCGAACATCTCCGCAAAATGTGACAACAGCGCCGCTATGTGGATTTGCTACGAGTTTGGATAGTTCCTGAATGTGAACAGGTGCATCAGTGACGACTGCATAAACAAGCTCTGGCATTAGTGATCCTTGCCATCGAGCTGATCAAGAATATGACCTGCTAAGCGTTCGATAATTACTAAGCCATCTTTGATTGCACCCTGAGAGCCAGGCAGGTTAATTATCAGTGCTGATGCATGTGTTCCGACTAAACCTCTTGTTAGATCAGATGTTGGAACCTTTTCGCGCGAATGTGCGCGAAGAGCTTCGCCAAAGCCTGGAATTACCTTTTCAATAAAAGGCGCAGTTGCCTCAGGTGTTACATCTGTCGGAGAAACACCTGTACCACCTGTTGTGACAATGAGACGAGTTTTGTTAGCTAGCGCCACAGTAAGTTGCTCTGAGATTAAATCAATCGAATCTGCAACTACATGTGGTCCAGAGACTTCATAGCCAAGAGCGGTGAGACCTTTGGCAAGTGATTCACCGCTTAAGTCTGCATACTCCCCGCGTGATGCACGATTACTTGCCGTGATTACAACTGCGGTGCGCATACTCACTTGCGCTTCCAATCGCCATTCTTTCCACCGGATTTTGAATCAACGTGAATAGCGCTAATCTCTGCAGCCGGATCTAGGGCTTTAATCATGTCGATAATTGTTAAGCCTGCAACGCTTACGGCGGTTAGCGCTTCCATCTCAACACCAGTGCGATCTGAAGTAATCACATGTGATGAAATATCTACACCTGCATCAGTAATGGCTAGTTCAATAGAAATCTTATTTATTGCTATGGGATGACATAGTGGAATCAATTCACTTGTCTTCTTGGCTGCCATGATTCCAGCGATTCGAGCGGTAGATAGAACATCACCTTTTGGTGTTGAGCCATCACGTAGCAGTGCAACAACTTCACTGGAGAGTTTTACCTTTCCAGATGCGATCGCTTCGCGCACAGTTACATCACGGCCAGTCACATCAACCATGTTGGCTTCACCTGAACTATTTAGGTGGGTTAATCCATCGCTCATGCCGGTAAGTCTAACCAGCGCACTTGCTCGCCAACACCGGTCAAAGCCTTTGTAACAATGGCAAAGCCATCAGAGTGCGCTAATCCACGCAGCATCGCAGAGCCTAAATACGGCGCAACATGGAACTGACCATCAATGAGATTGCCAATGATTAAACGGGTGAAATCATGCGGTGCGCTTAATTCACTAGCTGTTATGACTTTTGCTAACTTCTTATGTGTCTGGCCTAGTTGAGAAGCAATAACTGGTTGGCCAAGGGATGCAAGTGCAACGATTGCAGATTGTGGATTCCCAGGCAGACCAAGAATGGCAACATCACCTTTGCGCGCTAACAACATGGGGTGTCCTGGTCGCACTTTCACAGTGTCAACCAAAATATCGGCGCCAACTGCTTCGAGAGCGCTGTGTAGATAATCGCGTGGGCCTTGGGCTGTGCCACCGGTTGTAATGACAACGTCTGCCTTTTCACACGCATCTTTTAGCGCAGTGATCACTAGATTTAACTGATCAGAGATGTATTGGGTACTAATTATTTGTGCACCTATAGCGTTTAACCAACCAGGTAACTGTGGTCCTAGTGCATCTCGTACTAATCCATCACGTGGAATGCCTTTAAGTTGAATTTCATCACCGAGTAAAACAAGTGCGACTCTAGGCGCTGTTACAACATCTATTTCATCAAAGCCTGCCGCGGCAAGTAAACCAATCATTGCTGGGTTTAACACTGTGCCTTTATTTACAATCACATCGCCGGCTTTGCATTCATGGGCTGGTGGTCGAATATCTTGATCTTTAACTACTGCCCCGTTTAACTCTGTTCCATCTACCTTTGCTGATTCCCACCGAATAATTCCAAATGTTCCTTCGGGAATCACCGCACCTGTTGCAATTCCAACAGCTGCACCTGATTCAAGTGCACCTTTCATCGGCAACCCAGCTTTTACTTCACCCACTATTTTCCATGGACCAGGACCACTGACTGCATAACCATCCATCGCAGAAGTTGCATAGGTCGGAAGATCAACCAGTGACTTGGCATCTACAGCTAAAGTTCTATTCAAACACTGCGCAACTGGCAAGGATTCTGATTTCAACTGCTTAAACGTGGACTGTGCTATCCCACGAGCATCATCCCAACTTCCCTCTATAAGTGCGCTCATAGTTTTGCCAGGTATTCCATTGCAACTACTAAATCATCTGGCGTATCAACATCAATCATCGCTTTTTCAATCTCTGGACTCATTTGGACTTCATGGATGTTTAGGTCTGAAATTAAAGTGCGCATCGATGCTCCATGGGGATTGCCAATTTTAGAGAGTGCATTCTCCAAGGCTTCACGTCGATAGAGCGCGGCTAGTAGTTGTTTAAAGCCTTTTGAATCAACAAACATAATCGCATCATCGTGTGATGTCATTGCACTTAGAAGATGAATCATATGCGCGCCTGCAAATGGCATATCGGTAGCTAGAACTCCAACAATCTCACTCTCACAAAGTTCTAACGCTGCTGCAATACCTGCTACTGGTCCACCGCCAACTGGCCTTTCTTGAACACAGCGATAGGAAGCTGGCGTGAACAATGGATCTGCTCCCACAATAATGATTTCAAATTCTTTGGGAATGCCAGTAAGAATGTGATGAATTAACTGTTGATGGCCCAAAATGGCTTGGGATTTATCTGCGCCAAAGCGAGAACTGGTGCCGCCACTTAAGACGATGATGCTTCCAGCCTTGCTTTCCATTTGACTAGGATACTGACTATGGCATTTGCTCGTGGAGAAGCTAACTCATTGGGCTGGCGCAACCTTGTAAATGTGCCCGCTGAACCACATTGTGGACATGAATTCCCCGCATCAAGTACTCCCCTTTTATTGCTTCACCACCTTTCTGATCTCCATGTTTGTGATGCGCAATCTCCCACTCGACCTGAATATTTAGATAGAAATGCAGATCCTGATAGTCCAATCCGTGAACAGGTTGGAACCATTGGCACATACCGTGCGCACTCAATGCTCTCGCCACATGTTGTTGAATCTATGGTGCAATCACTCAACACAATCACAAAAGGTCCTCTATCTGGCCATGAAATTGCTGGTGCAATCATTACTGGTGACACCACAGATAACGCGCAGAAAAATGAAGTTGATTGGTATTTAGCGCTTTTAGATGGTCTTGAGATTCGTCCTGATTCAGGTGATTTTTCAAAGTATGAAGGTGTTATTGATGATGGAGCAGAACATTACGATGTTCGCTATTGGCACCCACATGGAACTCCCGCAGGAAAAGAAGATGATCTCCCTCGCGCGAAATATGGATTCCCAATTGTTCCTAATCTTTTAAACTCATGTCGCACACCCTTTAAAGCAACTGGGTTGAATTTTCCTTGGTTTGCAGTCCACGGGAACCATGATGCACTTTTGCAAGGAACTGTTGCACCTACACCTGAAGTAAATAAAGAGATGGTTGATGGCAAGCGATACACGGGGCTGCCATCAACTACAAATCTTTTTGAAGTTTTAATGCAGTTTAAAGAAGTTGGTCCAGCTGGCTACCCTGCAGCAGATAATGCGCCTTATATTGACGTTGCTGCAGATCTTGAGCGGAGAGCAATAGAGCGTGGGGAATATGCCCAGCTCCACTTGGCTTCTCCAGGTTCTCCACGTGGTCATGGCTTTACTGAAGAAAATGCACGTAATAAAACAATGTATTACTCCACTGATATTCAAGGAGTGAAGTTAATAGTTATAGATAGCGTCAATCACTACGGTGGCTGGCAAGGGTCGATGGATGAGGAACAGTTTGCTTGGCTTGAAAAGGAAGTTGCTGCATCACAAAAGCCAGTAGTTCTGGCTTCTCATCATCCCTTAAGCAAAATGTTTAATGATTATGCACCGACTGGTCGACGAGTTTGTTTAGATGAAATTCGAGACATGTTGCTCAAATATCCAAAAGTTATAGCCTGGCTTGCCGGACATGAACATCGTCACCATATTGAGTGGATTGGTGATGTGGAAGAAGTAAGTGGGTTCTGGCAGATTGAAACTGCTTCCCACGCTGATTGGCCACAGCAATCCCGTACAGTGGAAATCGTTTCAGATGCAACTGGCGATATCTACTTTGGATTAACTGTTATTGATCACGCAGCTGGCATTGATTATGCAGGGGCAACTACGCCACTAGAAATTGCTGCGCTTTCTCGAACCGTTAGCGCAAATGTTTGGCAAAAACGACCAGAGCTTGGCGCAAAGCATGGAATTGATTGGTGGTTAGGCAGAGTTACTGATCGAAATGTTGTATTAAAAATTAATAAGCGTTAGTCATGGCGATTAGTAGTTGCTTCAATTACTTGCGTTGATCGCAAGATAACCAAAATAACTAGTGTTAAACCAGCCGCTGCTACTTGAAAGCCCAAACCGACACCGATACCAACAGTTGCAGTTGTGAATACAGTTGCTGCCGTTGTGACGCCACCAATTCCTGATGAACCTCCACGCGTGTTTGTAAAAATAAGTCCTGCACCAAGGAAACCAATGCCTGTTACTACTGCGTGCAGGGCACGAGTTGGGTCACCGAATTGAGCTTCCGCACCAACGGCCGCGCCGATTGCAACAATGACTGCAGAAGATGCGCACACCAGGGCCATAGTTCTAGGCCCTGCAGATTTACCAGCCCGATCACGTTCCCAGCCAATGAGTGAGCCAAGGACTGCCGCAATCACGGCGTTGATAACTACCGCCGCCTGTTGCCATAAATCAACTGAATGTAGATCAACCATGCCGTAAGGATACTTGCTCACGTGTGAAAGGTTGGGAAGTTGGCCTATAGAATTGGCCTATGAGTGAATATCAAATCATGCGCTGGCGTGAAATCCCTTCCATGGTTGTTGCGCGCTCGGGTGAGACAACTATTAAGATCATGTTGGCTTCTCGTTTTCAAGAGGCCATTGATGAAGCAGCTATGCGCTTAGGTGAAATAGATGCAGATGCATACACCGCTGGATGGAACCGCGATTCATGGGCCCAAGCAGAGGGAGCACCTGACGTTGTTGCTGCTCAGATAGTTGAAAAGCTTGAAATTGAATTCAGTGAAGAGAAAATTACTGCACTACTAGATTCCTTAGGAGCTAAATGATGTCTGCAATCTATGAAGCCTTAGAAAAAGCAACTCTTGCTTCAGATGGTGCCATGGGAACGATGTTGCAAGATCGTGGCCTTACAGATGGCGGTGCACCTGAGCTATGGAATGTTGAAAGACCTGAGGAAATCGAAGCAGTTCTTGAAGCCTATGCAGCAGCTGGAGCAAATTTCATTACGACAAATACTTTTGGCGGAACCGCTGGCCGTCTTGCCATGCACGGACTTGAAGGTCGTCTTGCAGAATTAAATAAAGCTGGCGCAGCAATTGCACGCAAAGTTGCTGACCGTCACGCTGGATGTTTTGTTATGGGAGATATCGGTCCATCTGGTGAATTAATGGAGCCTATGGGAACTCTTACTCCTGAATCGGGAAAAGCTTTGTTTGCGGCTCAAATCAGCGCACTTGTTGCCGGTGGTGTGGATGCAATTCTGATTGAAACTATGTCAGATCTTGGTGAAGTTGAAGCAGCAGTTACAGCGGCTCAAGAAGTTGCACCTGGAATGCCAATTATTGTGACGATGAGTTTTGACACAAATCTGCGCACCATGATGGGTGTGAAACCAGCGATGGCCGTTAAGCAATTAGCAGCTCTGGGTGTGCGCATCATCGGTGCAAACTGTGGCCGTGGAACAGATGAGATGTCACAGATTGCTAAAGAGTTAGTAGAAGCTCGCCCAGAAGGCGTCTTTATTATTACTCAATCAAATGCTGGACTTCCAAAACTTCAAGGCGATGTCTTTATTTATGATGGCACACCAGAGGAAATGGCACGTTATGCCAAGGAGATGAAGGATTTAGGCGTCAACATTGTTGGCTCTTGCTGTGGTTCATCACCGGCACACACCAAGTTAATTTCAGCAGCAATTGCGTAGATGAAAAGTAAAATCCTATTAATTGGTATCGATGGACTTAATCTAGATACCGCCCTTGAGAACGCTCCGACTTTGGTAGCGATAAAAGAAAAAGGATTTTTCACACCGATAACAATTGAGCCCCCAACTTGGTCAGGTCCAAGTTGGTCTTCTTTGCTTACAGGCACAAAGCATTCACAGCATGGAGTAATTGATAACTCTTTTACTGGACACAAGCTTCTCCATCATCCTGATCTTTTGTCTCAAGCTTTTTATCAAGATCAAAGCACCACAACATTTGCAGCAGCAGGATGGCCACCATTAGTTGATCCCATTGGCCACGGACCTGTTATTCATGAACGTCGCGAGCAAGCAAAAGCTCTGCGCCATCGTGTATTAGTTCGAGATGGTGAAACCTATGGTTACACCCAAGTCGATGCAGAAATCGCAACAGCAGCGCACTATGCAATCTCTGAACATGGCCCTGACGTCTCTTTTGTTTACTTCTGTGGAGTAGATGAGGCTGGACATGCTTTTGGCTCAATTGGTGATGAATACAAGGGGGCAATTGCGCGAATCGATGCTTACTTGGATAATTTACTTCAAGCAATTCATGCCCGTGCTAGTCAAGAAGAGCCATGGTTAGTTGTTGTGACAACAGATCATGGACATATTGATGAAGGCGGACATGGCGGAGATAGCGCGAGAGAGCGTGCCTCTTTTGTTGTTGCCCATGGTGTTGGTCGTGAAAACCCACAATGGCCACAATCAATTGAGCCTCATGAATTAGTTTCTTTACTTTTAGCAGAGAGGGCGTAGTGAGATGAATTTCAACAAAGTCATTCTCTACTACGGCTTTGCGCCCATTGCAGATCCAGAAGCTGTAAAGCTGTGGCAAAAAACTTTATGCGAATCCCTCAATATCAAGGGACGCATTCTTATCTCACCTCATGGCATCAATGGAACCCTCGGTGGCCACATGAGTGATGTGAAGAAATACATCAAGAACACCCGCCAATATCCGGGCTTTAAGAAGATTGATTTCAAGTGGTCTGAGGGAACTGGCAATGATTTTCCAAAGCTAAAGATTAAGGTCAAGGATGAACTGGTTGCATTTGGTAATCCAGGTGAAATTAAAGTCGATGAAAACGGTGTAATCGGCGGCGGTATTCATTTAAGACCAGAGGAAGTCAATAAGCTAGTTGAAGAGCGCGGCAATGAAGTTGTTTTCTTTGACGGTCGTAATGCATTTGAAGCCAAGGTGGGTAAATTCAAAGATGCAGTAGTGCCGGATATAACAACATCACATGACTTTGTTAAAGAGATTGAAAGTGGAAAATACGATCACATGAAAGATAAGCCGGTTGTTACATACTGCACCGGTGGAATTCGCTGTGAGATCCTTTCGGTTGTCATGAAGAACCGTGGTTTTAAAGAGGTTTATCAGATGAAGGGCGGAATCGTCCGCTACGGAAACGCTTTTGGTGATGATGGTCTGTGGGAAGGCTCCCTTTACACATTCGATGATCGTTTGACTATTGATTTCAGCGATCACACGAAGCTCATTGGCACATGCGCCCACTGTGATGGGCCAACCAAAGAGTTTAGAAACTGCCAAAAGCCTGAATGCCATCAACTAGTTCTGCTCTGTGATCCATGTTATGACAAGCATTTAGATATGCCGTGTAAGCATGATCGCGAGATTAAGCGCAACCGCGATCTGGTTGGTTGATGTGCTCGCAGTAGATTTAGGTCAATCTGGAAGCCGAATTAGTTCAGGTGAAGCATTAATTAATTCCACTCGCGGTAAATTAGCTGGAGAACCTCCGCTCTCATCATTACGAGCAGTTTTTGAAAGTATTGAAAAATTACAAGCAGATACGGTTGCACTCTCTTGTACGGGATTTCGCGGCGTTGTCACGGATCCACAACCATTTCTAGCTCTATGTAATGAGTTTTTTGGAGCTAGCAAAGTGGCAGTTATGGATGATGGCTTAGCTGGTTTCATTGGTGCTCTTGGTGGTGGCAATGGTGTTGTTCTTTCCATTGGTGGCGGGGTTGTAAGTGTTGGTCGAAATAATTCACATTTTGCTCACCGTGATGGATTGGAAAGCACGTTCGGCGATGAAGGCGGCGGTTTCTGGCTCGGAAAATTAGGTCTAACCAGAGCGCTAGGTATTCGCCAAGGTCGCGGTGATGATCAAATTCTCTTGGGTACTTTTAAAGATCAAGTTCTGGCTTATGACTCCCTCACTATCAAAAATGCAGCAGATGCAGCATCTCTTGCTATTGCCTCAGCCAAAACTCTACTCGCAGCAGCAGATGCTGGAAGTCCAACTGCAATTGCCATTCGCAACGAAGGTGCAGAACTTCTAGCACAGACAGTTATTGCGACATGGTTGGGTGCGGGTGGTTCGCTAGGTGATGCTCCAGAGATTGCGATTCAAGGTGGGCCTTCTAAGAATCCTGCTTACGTGAGTGCCATACAGAGCAATATTTCTCGTTCACTTACACACGCTAAATTTGTAACTGCTCGTGGAGATAATTTAGATGGAGCACTTTGGATTGCAAATAACATGTTGAGCGATGCCGATCCACTGCTTCGCTGGGCAAGCAAATAAGCTTAAGAACATCTAGTAACAGATTAAAGCAGCCCGTACTCACCAGCTTTAGAGATTAACTCTTCACGAACACTTGGATGAGCTGCATTATGAATAATATTTATAGCTTGATCATTTTGTGAGTGTCCAAAACATGCGGCAACACCCTGTTCTGTAACAACATAGGAGTGCTGAAAATGTGTGATGTTGCTCTGAAGTCGAGGGACAATCGTCGAAACATTAGCCTTTGGATGCCATGAAGGCAGTGCTACAAATGACTGACCACCACGGCTATGCAGGGCGCCAACGATAAAATCTGTTGATCCGCCAAATCCGCTATAGATTTTTCCTCTCACATGACTGGCATTTGCTTGATCAAAAAGATCTACTTCCAGCGCACTGTTTATCGATGTCATTTGCGCCTGACGGGCAATCTGTGATGGATCGTTAGTACGTTCAGTTCGAAGCATTCGCACTTTCTTGTTCAAATCCAACCATTGGTAGAGCTCTTGACTTCCAAATATAAATGAAGCTGTGATGAGGATTTCTTCATCTAGACAACCTGCTTTTGAAAGTTCAAGGACTCCATCAGAGAACATCTCGGTCCATATGCGCAGCCCTTTGCGATCCTTTAATGCCATCAGAACAGCATCAGGCACTCCCCCGATTCCCAATTGCAGAGTTGAGTTATCTGAAATCAAACTAGCAATCCGATTGCCGATTTCCGCTTGGATATCAGTTACGGGCGTGAGAGGTTTTTCTTGGAGGGGCTCGTCTACTTCAACTAAATAATCAATTTCACTCTCGTAAATCTGAGCATCACCATAGGTGTAAGGCATCTGCTTATTTGCCTGAGCAATAACCAATCCTCCATGTGCCCGGGCTGTTTCAATAGCCCGAGGCAGAATATTGACCTCAGTACCAAGACTTACAGTGTCAAAACGCGGTTGCGAAGTATGCAAAAGCACAAGATCTGGTCGATAGAAATTACGGATTAATACGGGTAACAATGAAAGGCGGGAAGGAATGTAAACAAGTCTGGGATGATTTCGCATCGCAGGGCCAACAAATGCACTTTCATAAGTGATTCCTTCTCGATCAGGAATACCGCTCCCATGAGCATTGAGCATGTGGAGTTTGAACTCTGGAATTACCTCATCTGCAACCTTTAAAAGTGTGCGGGGTGATGAGAAATTACCTGATGCAATAATTCGGGGATTACTTGGGAGTCCTGCGAGAATGCTTTTTAATTGCTCGGAGTTGATTACTCTCATGCGAGCATTCTATTGGATTAACGTGGTGAAGTAAGCAAGAGTGTTGCTGCAAGGAACAAAATCCCTAGTGCAGAAAAAGCTGTTAAT
This sequence comes from uncultured Actinomycetes bacterium, assembly GCA_937888825.1. Taxonomy (GTDB): domain Bacteria; phylum Actinomycetota; class Actinomycetes; order Nanopelagicales; family Nanopelagicaceae; genus Planktophila. Next base: position 10,436 of record CALBFE010000031.1, read on the forward strand.
CCTCTACGCACTTTTGGTCTAGCCAAAATAGTGGTAGCCCTCCCAATTATTGAAATTAGAAATGAATACCATGATGCAGAAGTAAGGGCCTGTACCAATGAGAGTAAAAAAATCCCCCAACCTAGATTGAAATCTTGAGGCACAAATTGTGGAATAAATGCCACGGCAAAAACTGCTGCTTTGACATTTGTCAGATTAGTTAAAAGCCCCAACCGAAATGCTGGTCCTAGACCAGTTTTTGCCGATCCTTCATAGTCAAATTTCCCGAATTCGTTGCGCAGTGACCAAAGAGTTTGAAGCGCAAGGAAGGTTAGAAAGGCGACACCTGCATATTTAAGTGCTGTGTATGCAGTTTGTGAGCGGGCAAAAATTTGAGATAAACCAATTGCAGATGCAGCTCCCCAGAAAATCAGAGCCGTACTTGTTCCAAGTAGAGTTGTGTATGCGGTTTTAGTGCCACCAATGATTGCTTGACGCAAAATCATCGCGACGGTTTGGCCGGGAACAATTGCTAGTAAAAGAGCCGTCAGCACAAAGGCTGGAATGACGTGCACAAAATTAGCCATACGTAGCCCCGACGGGATTCGAACCCGCGTAGCTGGCTTGAGAAGCCAGAGTCCTAGGCCGCTAGACGACGGGGCCCTAGTGTTTCCATTTGTATCTTTACATCGCTGGGGTACCAGGACTCGAACCTAGACTTACTGAACCAGAATCAGCAGGGCTGCCAATTACCCCATACCCCAAAAACAGCAGGAGCAAAGAATACCAAAGGATTTAGAGCTCTAACCCCGCGCGAATGCGGGCCAATGAAGCCTCTTTGCCAAGTAATTCCATAGATTCAAATAACGGTGGAGAAATCGTGCTACCTGTTGTTGCAATACGTACTGCGCCAAATGCAATACGCGGTTTTAATCCCATCTCTTCAATAAGAGATGATCGAAGCGCAGCTTCAATGCTCTCATGGGTCCACGTTGCTAGTGGCTCTAACTCCTTTAATGAGCGCTCTAATACTTGTTTTGAGGCATCATCAGTAATCTTTGCGAGGCTATCTGCTTCAACTGCAAAGTTTTTAACAAATAAGAACTTGAGCATTGCAGGCACTTCACTGAGCATAATGATTCGCTCCTGAATCAATGGCAACGCAAGCTTCACAAGTGCAATCTCATCCGCGCTTCCAGAAACTACCCCCGCCTTAGTTAAAAACGGCAGTGACCAATCTAAGAATTCATCGATTGTTAGGGCGCGAATCTTGTCACCGTTGATTGCTTCAAGTTTTTTCATATCAAAGCGGGCAGGTGAAGAGTGAACCTTCTCAACGGTGAAAAGCTCAGTGAGCTCCTTCATCGTTACATTCTCGCGATTATCCCCTGGTGACCAACCCAGCAAAGCAAGATAATTACAAATCGCTTCAGGCAAGAACCCTTTATCTCTATACCAAGCGATAGAAACTTCACCATTTCGCTTTGATAGTTTGGCATTGTCTTGGCCCATAACAAATGGCAAGTGAGCAAATACTGGGTAATCCTCAAGAGCCAAGCCCATGGCCTGATAAACACGGATCTGACGCGGCGTGGAAGAGAGTAAGTCTTCACCGCGCAAAACGTGGGTGACCTTCATTAATACATCATCTACTGCAACAGCCAATGTGTAGAGAGGTGAGCCATCTCCGCGAACTAATACAAAGTCAGGAACAAACTTATGATCAAAGGAGACATCTCCACGGATTAAGTCATTAAAGGTGGTTCCGCCATCAGGCATGCGCATACGCACTACTGGCAAGCGCCCTTGCCCCTTATATGCCGCAATTTGATCAGGCGTTAAATCACGGCAATGACCGTTATAGCCCGGTGCAACATTTGCTGCACGCTGTGCTTCACGAACTGCCTCTAACTCATCAGCTGAGCAGTAGCAGTGATAAGCATCCCTTTGATCAAGAAACTTTTGTGCCCATTCGGCGTAAATTCCTAAACGCTGTGACTGTAAGTAAGGGCCATTCTCGCCACCAACTTCAGGGCCCTCATCCCAGTTCAGACCAAGCCACTTCAACGTATCTATTGCAGCTTGAATATATTCATCTGTAACGCGGGTTGTGTCAGTGTCTTCAATGCGAAAAAGGAATGTTCCGCCTGTGTGGCGCGCATAAGCCCAGTCAAAAAGAGCCGTGCGGATATTTCCTACATGCAGATCGCCTGTGGGAGATGGGGCGAAGCGAACCTTTATTTTTTTGGTCAATTTTTTCTCACTTTGTTTGTTAGCTCGCCTAAACCTTCGATAGCCATTGTGGCATCTGCGCCTGCAACCATTGGTCCAATTCCTGCAGGAGTACCAGTTAAGATGATGTCACCTGGAAGCAAGGTCATTACACGTGAGACAAAGTTAATGATTTCAGGAACTTTAAAGATCATGTCACTGAGCGCAGCTGACTGCTTGAGTTCACCATTAACTGTTGCAGTAATTTTCTGTGTGCCAGGAATAAAGTCCGTATCAATCCATGGGCCTAGTGGGCAGAAGGTGTCAAAGCTCTTTGCGCGGGTCCATTGAACATCTTTTTTCTGTAAATCTCTTGCTGTCACATCGTTTGCGATGGTGTAACCAAAGATCACATCGTTGACACGCTCAATTGGAACATCCTTGCAAAGACGACCAATAACAATTGCTAACTCTGATTCATGATCTATGCGCTCTGACATATCTGGCCAAACAATGGTGTCGTTTGGGCCGATGACAGAGGTGTTGGGTTTTAAAAAGATGATGGGTTCATCTGGCACAACCCCGCCCATTTCAGCTGCGTGATCTGCGTAGTTCTTACCGATGCAAACAACTTTAGAACGTGGAATAACCGGTGCAAGCAAGCGCACCTGAGAAACTGGAACTGTTGCTGCAGTCTTTTGAATCCCTGAATAGATGGGATCGCCTGTGATAACCGTAATCGTGGCATCATCTTCTAGAACACCAAAGAGTGGGTCAGTGCCCAGTCCTGAGTCAGGGCCTGGAGAGAAACGGACGATGCGCATTGGGCGATTCTATCTCTTACTCGTGGTCTTCAATCTCTTTCTCAAGACGCTCGATTAACACGCTACTGATTCTGCGGCGGCGGCCTAATGGACGCTCTGATGTGATTGACCAACCATGTAATGAAACTGTTGATCCAGCAATTGGCACACGGCCCAGCTTTTGCGCCATTAATCCACCAATTGTGTCTATATCTTCAAAATCAGATTCATTAATTTCAATCTTTAACTCATCAGCTAGATCTTCAATATGGAGAGAGGCGTTAGCTCTAGCCTTATCTGGACTCAGCCAAGCAAAGTCATCTTCACCATCATCAAACTCATCTTCAATCTCACCCACGATTTCTTCGATGATGTCTTCAATTGTGATGATGCCAGCGGTTCCGCCATATTCATCAACTACAACAGCTAAGTGAATCTGATTGCGCTGCATCTCTTTGAGCAGTTCATCAGCCATCTTGATTTCAGGAACAAAGGTTGCTGGACGCATGTGTTGTTCAATGTTTTCACTTTGTTCAGCCTCATGGTGATCAAGTGCGCGCCGAGCTAAATCTTTAACATAGACAATTCCAATAATGTTATCTGGACCTGTTCCAACAACTGGAATACGGGAGAAGCCAGAACGAAGGGCAAGGGACAAGCCTTGACGTAGAGTCTTGTCCTTTTCAATCCAAACCATCTCTGTGCGGGGAACCATGAGTTCGCGCACCAAAGTGTCGCCTAGTTCAAATACTGAGTGAATCATTTCGTGCTCATCTGATTCCACAAGGCCACGCTCGTGGGCTTGATCTACTAGGTCGCGAAGCTCGGCCTCTGATGTGAATGGACCTGAACGAAAACCTTTACCTGGAGTCAGAGCATTACCTAGTGCAATCAAAAGTTTGGTAACTGGGCCAAGTGCAAAAGCCAACCCGTATGCCACGATGATTCCATAACGTGCATATTTGTGAGGCTGTTGTTTGCCCAGAGTACGTGGGCCAACACCCACCACCACATAAGAGAGCACAACCATGATTGCAACGGTTAGAGCCATGGCTTGAGCAGAAGAGTAATTGCGCAGCAAAATAACGGCTAATAGAACTGTGGCAGTGAATTCACAGAGCTTTCGCACAAGAAGAATCACGTTGAGATATCTAGCGGGCTGAGCACTGTATTTGCGCAGAAGCATTCCCCCGCGCTTGCCCTCTAACTCTTCAACAACGATGCGAGAGATAGATGTGAGAGCAGACTCAGATGCAGCTAAAAATCCTGCAAAAGCCAACAATAAAATAATGCTAACGATAGCTATCGGACTCATTGAGTTTGCTTCCACTTTTCTACGATTTGTTCCTGCAGGGCAAACATAACCTTTTCTTCATCCGGTTCTGCATGGTCGTAGCCAATTATATGCAATAAACCGTGTGTGGCCAGAATATATATCTCATGCTCAATTGAGTGCCCGGCAGTTAACGCCTGCGCAGCAGCAAAAGTTGGGCTAATCATGATGTCGCCAAGTGTGACAACTTCACCCTCAACTTCAGGCATATCCATCGGAAAAGAAAGAACATCTGTGCTTCCGGGTTCATCCATCCATTTAATATGAAGTTCAGTCATGTATTGATCATCAATAAAACCAAGATTGAGATCACACTCTGCATTAAGTTTTAACTCACCCATCGCAAAAGAAAGCAAAGAACTAACCTCTGCACTTGGGACTAGCTGTCCCGAACTATTTGTGACTTCTATTGTCATCTATTTGCGAATCGGGCGAAGGGCTTGTTTCGCCTCATCAAATTTGTCATAGGCCTTCACGATGTCGCCAATTAATCGGTGGCGAACAACATCCTCAGCGGTGAGTTCAAGGAAGGCAATGTCATCAATATCTTTCAATATGTCTCTCACAACTCGAAGACCTGAATGCTGGCCATTAGGTAGATCAATCTGAGTAACATCGCCTGTAATAACCATCTTTGAACCAAAGCCCAGACGAGTTAAGAACATCTTCATCTGCTCTGGTGTGGTGTTTTGTGCTTCATCTAAAATAATGAATGCGTCATTGAGTGTTCGACCGCGCATATAAGCAAGTGGTGCAACCTCAATAATTCCGCTCTGCATCATTCGTGGAATAGTTTCAATATCAATCATGTCGTGGAGTGCATCAAAGAGGGGGCGTAGATAGGGATCAATTTTCTCATTTAAGGTTCCTGGCAAGAAACCTAGGTGCTCCCCTGCTTCAACTGCAGGGCGCGTAAGAATAATGCGATTAACTTTCTTGGCTTGCAGCGCAGAAACTGCTTTAGCCATTGCCAAATAAGTCTTACCTGTTCCCGCTGGACCAATTCCAAATGTGATGGTGTGATCCTCTATTGCATCCACATAGCGCTTTTGATTGGCAGTCTTTGGTCTAATTGAACGACCGCGATTGCTAACAATATTTAAGGATAAAACCTCTGCTGGATGATCCACTGGCTTGCTCTCAAGCATTGCAATTGAACGCGCAACAGCGTCAACGGTTAGAACATTGCCGGAACGAATAACAACCATGAGCTCACCAAAGAGATTTTCAAGGGCGATGCAATCAACATGAGGACCGCGCAAAGTAATTTCATTACCGCGAACAGTGATGTTTACAGAAGGAAAAGCTGCTTCAACTGCGCGAAGGTTGTCATCATGTGGTCCGATCAGTGCAACCATGGGAATAGCGGTTGGGACCGTGATGAGTGTGCGTTCCATTAATGCCAAATCTATCTTTAACCTGGGGGCCAAGCCAGTCCACGCCCACCCAGAAGATGTAGGTGAGCGTGAAAAACAGACTGTCCGGCCTCTGCGCCAGTATTAAAGACGGTTCGATAACCAGTTAGGCCATGAGTTGCTGCAATCTGCCCCGCTGCAACAAAAAGGTCAGCGGTCAGCGTTGGCGACATCTTGGCTAACCCGGCAGCATTTTCGACATGCAGAGTGGGAACAATCAAAACATGCGTTGGCGCTTGTGGGTCAATATCATTAAATGCTACAACATTTTCGCTGCGATAAATGATTTGCGCAGGAATATCTCCTGTAATGATTTTGCAGAACAAGCAGTTTGCATCTAGCGCCACGTAATTACCATACCTTGAGCAGCGCTGAAATAGCCGCGACTGCCGCAATACCAGCATGGGCTGAGCGCAAGATTGGTCGTCCCATCAGCGCAACCTTTGCCCCAGCTTCAACAAATTGATCAAGCTCTGTTGTTGTTATTCCACCCTCAGGACCGATGATGATGAGCAGATGTGCAACATTGTGAGAAGAGATTGCATCACTGAGCTTGGTTGTTGAACTCTCATGAAAGACAACAGCTAAATCACTGAGCTTGATTGCTTCACAGATTTGCTGGGTTGTTGCGATATCTGTAACTTCTGGAATACGTAATCTGCGTGATTGCTTACTCGCTTCACGGGCTGTAGTTGAGAACTTCTCAGATACTTTGCCTATGCTGCGTGATGCCTGCCAAGGCACGATGCGATCAACACCAGCTTCAGTTAATAGTTCAATTGCCTCTTTTGCACGATCACTTTTTGGCAATGCTTGCACGACTGTGATAGTTGTTGCTAAGACTTCTTGAAATCCTGAGGCCATGACTTCAACTTCAAGTGACCTCTTTTTTATGGCAAAAGCTTTTACCTGGCTCCAGCTACCTTGCCCATCGCTGAGCATGAAAATATCCCCAGCTTTCATCCGCAATACCCGCACGGCATGGTTGGCATCTTCATTATCGAAGTCATAGATCTGCCCTACTGTTATTGGTAGGTCATCGACAAAAAATAGAGTCAACATTATTTGGTAAACGCACCCTTTATCTTGGAAAAGATGCCACCATCTGGGTTCTTAACGTGTGCATCCCCTGATTTTTCTCCGCGCAAATCTGCAAACTTCTTGAGTAGTTCTTCCTCTTCGCGGCTAAGTTTGATAGGAGTTTGAACTTCAACATGCACAACTAAATCTCCACGGCCCCCATGGCGCAATCGAGTCATTCCCTTGCCCTTAATGGCAATAGGAGTTCCACTTTGTGTTCCAGCTTTAACCTGAACATCAACTGGGCCATCTAAAGATTCAACAGTAACTGTTGTGCCAATGGCTGCAGCACTCATAGAGACAGAGAGAGACATATGCAAAGTATCGCCTTCGCGAATCAAATAGTCATGATCTATCTCAACTATTTCAACATATAAATCACCAGCAGGTCCTCCGCCATGGCCAACTTCACCACGGCCTGATAGTTGAATGCGATTTCCTGTTTCAACTCCAGCAGGGATCTTTACTTGAATATTTTGACGTGATCGAACGCGACCTTCTCCTGCGCACTCACGGCAAGGGTTTTGAATAACGCTTCCATACCCACCGCAAGCATTACATGGACGTGATGTCATCACTTGGCCAATAACCGAGCGCACTACTTGCTGAGTTTCACCGCGTCCTCTGCAGACTGCACACGTTGATGCTTGGGCCCCATCAATACAACCGCTGCCTGTGCACTTGGGGCACACAACTGCGCTTTCAACTGTTATCTCACGCTCTGTTCCAAAGCATGCTTCGTGCAAATCAACTTGTACGCGAATAAGAGAATCTTGTCCTGCACGCATACGTGGACGTGGTCCACGTGATCCACCGCCACCAAAGAATGCATCCATGATGTCGCTAAATCCACCACCAAAACCGCCTCCACCAAATGCGCTGCCACCCATGTCATATGACTGGCGCTTTTGTGAATCACTTAATACTTCATAGGCAGCAGTAATCCCTTTGAATTTATCCTGCACCGCAGGGTCTGGGTTCACATCTGGGTGTAATTCACGGGCAAGTTTGCGATAAGCCTTCTTAATTTCATCAGCTGAAGCTTCGCGCGAAACACCGAGCGTTTGGTAATGATCGCTCAACTTATGCACCTTCACTAATGAAACGGCCAACATATCGAGCAACTGCAGATACTGCGGCCATAGAACCTGCGTAATCCATACGAGTTGGTCCGATAATTCCTAGGGCACCAAGAGGTGCATTCTCAGAACCATAACCAACTGCAACTAAAGATGTAGTGCGAAGGTTGACATCACTTTGCTCAGAACCAATGCGCACCTTGACGGTCTCATTGGCATCTCCTAGCAAACGAAGAAGTACAACTTGTTCCTCAAGGGCTTCAAGAACTGGGTGCATATTTGTTGAGAAATCTTCTTGAAAGCGCGCTAAGTTGGCAGTTCCTGCTAAAACAATCTTTTCTTCTGGTCGCTCCATAGACATTTCAATGACAGTTGAAACAACGATGGCAACATCTTTGCGCTCACTAGCACCGTAACTCTCCATCACATTAGTAATGCGATCTGCAACATCAGGCAAGCGATGTCCCATCATGGCATTGTTGAGCTGAGTTCGAAGTGCATTCAGGAAACCCTCTGAGACATCTTGAGTCAATTCAATAATTCTTTGCTCCACACGACCTGCATCGGTAATCAAAATCATCATCAGACGAGAAGGTGTAAGTGCAACTAATTCAATATGGCGAACACGTGACTTCACCATTGTTGGGTATTGCACAACAGCTACTTGCTTGGTCACATCTGCCAATAAGCGGACCGTGCGCATCACAACATCATCTAAATCAAGTGCACCTTCAAGGAAAGTTTCAATTGCCCGGCGCTCGGCTGCAGATAAAGGCTTAACTGTTGCTAACTTATCAACGAAGACTCGATAACCCAGATCCGTTGGAATGCGTCCAGCACTCGTGTGAGGCTGAGTAATCAAGCCCTCATCTTCAAGCACAGCCATTTCATTTCGAATAGTTGCAGGTGAAATGCCTAAGCTATGGCGATCAGCAATTGATTTAGAGCCGACAGGTTCCTGTGTCGAGACATACTCCTCGACGATTGCTCGTAGGATTTCAAGGCGGCGTGATGACATAGTGGGCCTAGGTTACTAGAAAGTTATTTCTCGCACGATTCGATCTGCAATCAAGCGTCCTACTGGAGTCAGCAAGACACGATCATCACGCAGTTCGATATATCCATTTTCACGATAAGTCCCTAATAGCTCTAATTGGTGCGGTTCTAGCAGTGAAATCTGCAAACCATCTCGCATGCGGATTCCAAGCATTATCCCTTCACGCGCTTTTTGTTCTGACGTTAAATCTTCACTCTCGTGAATGGGTGATTGTGAAGCAAATAGCTTTTCTTTATAAGCATTAGGGTGCTTAACATTCCAAAAGCGTTTTCCATCAACGTGGGAATGTGCTCCAGGCCCAAGACCCCACCAGTTTCTATTCTCCCAGTAAGCAATGTTGTGTCGGCACTCGTGTGAAGGCTTTGACCAGTTAGAGAGTTCATACCAACTAAGTCCACGTTCTTCACACATTTCATCAACTAACAAATACATATCTGCCATCAGATCATCATCAGGCATTGTTAAATCACCACGTTTTATTTGAGCAGCTAACTTTGTGCCTGTTTCAACAATGAGGGCATATGCGCTGATGTGATCAATATCTAGATCAAGTGCAGCTTGGACGCTCTCACGCCAATCATCTAATGATTCCCCTGGAGTTCCATAAATCAAGTCAACGCTGATGCTCTTAAATCCTGCTGCGCGTGCCATATCAACTGCGCGCTTAACGTTCTCAGGGTTGTGTGTGCGATCAAGGACTGCCAGAACATGTGGCTTTGCAGATTGCATTCCAAATGAGATGCGATTAAAGCCCACTTCTAGATAGCGCTCTAGCTTCTCTTTTGTTACTGAATCAGGATTAGCTTCAAGGGTTATTTCACAATCTGCGCTCAAACCATTGCGAGCTTTAATCGCTGCAATTACTCGCCCTAAATCATCTGCTGGAAGCAAAGATGGTGTTCCTCCCCCAAAGAAGATTGTTGGAACTGGGTCTTTGGGCGCAGCATCTAACTCTTTTAAGACGGCATCGATGTAGTCATTACTAACAATTTCTAGAGTTGCACCATCTTGGAGTTCAGATGGTGTGTATGTGTTGAAATCACAGTAGCCGCAGCGCTTAATGCAGTACGGGATATGTACGTAAAAAGAGAGTGTCATTGCCCTGCTTTGCGTGCAGCCTTGACCTTTTCAATATCTGCATCAGTTGCAAGTGCTGCTACGAAAGCCTCTTGTGGAACTTCAACACGGCCCACCATCTTCATGCGCTTCTTACCCTCTTTTTGCTTCTCCAAAAGCTTTCGTTTACGCGAGATATCTCCGCCGTAACACTTAGCCAAAACATCTTTGCGGATAGCCCGAATACTTTCGCGGGCAATAATGCGAGATCCAATTGCGGCCTGAATAGGAACTTCAAACTGCTGACGAGGAATTAGCTCGCGCAACTTGCCCGTCATCATTACGCCATAGGCATATGCCTTATCACGGTGAACGATTGCACTGAACGCATCGACTGCTTCACCTTGTAGCAAAATATCTACCTTTACAAGATTGCCTTGCGCATCTCCCTTTTCTTCATAATCAAGGGATGCATAGCCTTTCGTGCGAGATTTAAGTTGATCAAAGAAATCAAAAACAATCTCTGCCAAAGGAAGGTCATAGCGAATTTCCACTCGATCTTCTGAGATGTAATCCAT
>CALBFE010000032.1 GCA_937888825.1 uncultured Actinomycetes bacterium
ACTTACATAAGTGGGTGGTGAGGGACTCGAACCCCCGACCCGGTGATTAAGAGTCACCTGCTCTACCAACTGAGCTAACCACCCGAGGCATCCAGGCGCCGGAAACGCTTGAATGCAGGTGGAAACCTATCAGCATCTGAGCCCTTGCTGCACATTCGCGACACCGGCAAAATGGCCATATGAGTCACTGGGAAATAAGGATTGCCCTAGCACTGACGCTATTTCTAGCAGGGATACCAGAGGGATCTAGCGCTGCAACCCCAACAGTGAGCGAAGTGATTGCAACGATGGCTGTGAAGGGGCGCGCCCCAAAGACTGGATACACCAGAGAAGCATTTGGAAGCACTTGGAAAGATGTGGATGGAAATAGCTGTGATACCCGAAATGATATTTTAAAAAGAGATCTTATTGATATGGTCTATAAAAATCGCTGCACGATTCTCAGTGGAGTATTGCCTGATCCATATTCAGGAGAAAGCATTGATTTTGTGAGGGGAGTAGGAACAAGCACTGCCGTGCAGATTGATCACGTTGTGGCTCTTTCAAATGCCTGGCAGACCGGTGCTTTTAAACTAACCCTTGAAATACGAACTGCCTTTGCTAATGATCCACTCAATCTTTTAGCAGTTAAAGGTGTATTAAACTCACAAAAAGGTGATGGTGATGCAGCAACGTGGTTGCCGCCAAAAAAGAGTTATAGATGTGAATACGTTGCACGACAAGTAGCAGTAAAAGCCAAATACGGTTTGTGGTTAACAGCTCCAGAAAAGGCAGCAGTGATGAGGATTATTGCAACGTGTCCGAAGCAGTTAACGCCAACTAATTAACTCAGTGGCCAGATTTCAATAAGCGCTCGCGGGAACGTTCAATCTCTGCTTGGGCCTCAATTGCATCAACCCAGTTACCACCTGTAACACTCTTGCCAGGCTCTAGGGCTTTATAGACTTCAAAGAAATGCTGGATTTCAGAGAGTTCAAACTCAGGAACATCCTTTAAATCTTGCAAGGATGCTTTGCGAATATCTCCTGCTGCAACACAGAGTAATTTGTCATCTCCGCCAGCCTCATCGGTCATATTAAACATGCCGATAGCTCTGCAAGAAACGACACAGCCTGGAAATGTCGGTTCATCAAGCATGACAAGGGCATCAAGTGGGTCGCCATCTAGGGAGAGAGTGTTTTTAACAAAGCCGTAGTCATAGGGATAGCGGGTGGAAGTAAAGAGCATGCGATCTAAACGAATCTCACCAGTGATGTGATCGACTTCGTATTTGTTACGGCTGCCTGCCGGAATTTCAATAATGACATCAAAGATCATCGGCGCCGGCTTCCTATGAGAGCGAAAGGATAAAACTTGGGGTGAACGACGGGGCTCGAACCCGCGACATCCCGGACCACAACCGGGTGCTCTACCAGCTGAGCTACGTCCACCATGAGTGCCAAAGTCTACCCGTTACTACTCATCACCTGGAACAAATACTGCGCTGCGGTAATACGCCAATTCAGCAATTGAATCTTGAATGTCACCTAAGGCACGGTGATTGCCCGTCTTTGCCGGGGCGTTGAAGTAGGCCTTGGGATACCAGCGCCTTGCCAGCTCTTTAATGGATGAGACATCGATGGTGCGATAGTGCAGGTAATCATTAAGGCGTGGCATATCGCGGGCAATAAAGGAGCGATCAACAGAGACTGAGTTACCTGCTAACGGTGATTTTCCAGCAGAAGTATTTGTACTTTCAAGGTATTTAATAATTAAATCTTCGGCCTCTGATACTGAAACTCCATTTGGTATCTCTGTGATTAATCCAGAGGTGGTGTGCATCTGCGTTACAAATTCATTCATTCCAGCTAACGCCTCGGCGCTGGCCTTAATCACCACATCCACACCATCACCGATGAGGTTTAACTGTGAGTCAGTAACAAGGACGGCGATTTCAACCAGGACATCTTTCTCTAGAGAAAGACCCGTCATCTCGCAATCGATCCAGATCAGGTTGGGTTGTTCGTTGGCCATGCGCGCCTGGCAGGAATCGAACCTGCGACAACCCGCTTAGAAGGCGGGTGCTCTATCCGACTGAGCTACAGGCGCCTGTAGGGGGTCGTGAATGCTAAGTCTACCGACACATAACGGTAAGGTTTCATCTCATGGCTGAGTTCATTTATACGATGAAGAAGGCGCGTAAAGCGCATGGTGACAAGGTCATCCTTGATGACGTCACGATTATGTTTTATCCAGGCGCCAAGATCGGCGTGGTCGGTCCTAACGGTGCCGGTAAGTCCACAGTCTTGCAGATCATGGCCGGACTACAGCAACCTTCAAATGGTGAGGCATATATAACTCCCGGTTACACCGTTGGAATCTTGCTTCAAGAGCCACAGCTCAATGAGTCTAAAAACGTCATTGATAACGTTAAAGAGGGCGTGGCAGAAACTGTTGCAATGCTTGATCGCTTCAATGCAATTAGCGATGAGATGTCTAGCCCAGATGCTGACTACGACAAGTTATTAGCTGAGATGGGTGAGCTGCAAGAACAACTCGATCACCGCAACGCTTGGGAGTTAGATTCACAGTTAGAACAAGCTATGGACGCTCTTCGTTGCCCACCGGCAGATGCTGATGTTTCAGTTTTATCTGGTGGTGAAAAGCGCCGCGTTGCACTCTGCAAGCTGTTATTGCAAGCCCCAGATCTACTACTTCTTGATGAGCCAACGAACCACTTAGATGCTGAATCAGTTCTATGGCTTGAACAACATTTAAATAAATATGCTGGCGCAGTTGTTGCGATTACGCACGATAGATATTTCTTGGACAACGTTGCACAGTGGATTCTAGAACTCGATCGAGGTCGTGCTTATCCTTATGAAGGTAACTACACCACCTACCTTGAAACAAAGTCTGCACGTTTAAAGATTGAAGGCCAAAAAGATGCCAAGCGCGCTAAGCGTTTAACGGAAGAACTTGAATGGGTGCGCCAAAACGCTAAGGGCCGCCAAGTTAAATCTAAAGCCCGCCTTGCCCGTTATGAAGAGATGGCAGCTGAAGCTGACAAGATGCGCAAACTCGACTTTGAAGAGATTCAAATTCCACCTGGACCACGTCTAGGTAATGTTGTTGTTGAAGTAGATAATCTGACTAAGGGCTTTGGTGATCGAGTTCTCATCGATGGACTTTCCTTTACCTTGCCACGCAATGGAATTGTGGGGGTAATTGGGCCAAACGGTGCGGGTAAAACGACTTTGTTTAAGACATTGCTCGGCCTTGAAACTCCAGATTCTGGAAGCGTAAAGATCGGTGAAACTGTAAAGATTTCTTACGTTGATCAGTCCCGTGGTGGATTAGATCCTAAGAAAACACTCTGGGAAGTTGTCTCTGATGGCCTTGATTTCATTAAGGTCGGCCAAGTTGAAATGCCTTCACGTGCCTATGTCTCTTGCTTTGGCTTTAAAGGCCCAGATCAACAAAAGCCAACTGGAATTTTATCGGGAGGTGAGCGCAACCGCTTGAACTTAGCGCTCACGCTCAAACAAGGTGGAAATCTATTACTTCTCGATGAGCCAACAAATGACCTAGATGTTGAAACGTTGGGTTCACTAGAAAACGCTCTCCTTGAATTTCCTGGTTGCGCTGTGGTTATTTCCCACGATAGATGGTTTCTTGACCGCGTAGCAACACACATCTTGGCCTATGAGGGTGATTCAAAATGGTTCTGGTTTGAAGGAAACTTCGAATCCTATGAAGCAAACAAAATTCAAAGGTTGGGAGCCGATGCGGCACGTCCACACCGCGTCACATATAGAAAGTTGACTCGATAAATGCGATATCAAAACAAGCAATACGTCCGCTGGGATGATCTAGATGCTTTTGGTCATGTTAATAACGCTGTGTATTTAACCTATGCCCAAGAAGCCCGCTTTGCCTGGTCAGGCATTTTAGAGATGGTTGTGGCCCGCGCTGAAATTGATTTCATTGCCCCTATTTATGATGGAGATACTTTCCTAGATGTCGAGCTATGGGTCAGTGCAATTGGTAACTCATCTTTCACCATGACTTATGAGATAAAGATGAAAGGCGAACTGCTAGCCAGAGTGAAAACAGTGCAAGTAACTGTGGACATGGGCACTAAGAAATCTCACCCAATCGATGATGAGCAACGCGCATTCTTAACTAAATACCTTGAGACGGAATAAAATGTCACCTCTAGCATCACGTAAAGAGCGTGCCTGGTGGCGTGACGCAGTTACTTACCAGATTTATCCACGCTCATATGCTGATTCAAATGGTGATGGCATTGGCGATGTTGAGGGAATCCGCTCACGTCTTCCATATTTAAAAGAACTTGGTATTGATGCGATTTGGATCTCTCCTTGGTATCCATCGCCTCAACATGATCACGGCTATGACGTCTCTGACTACATGGATATCGAACCTGATTACGGAACTCTTGCCGAAGCAGAGCAGCTCATTAAAGAAGCAAATGATTTAGGAATTAAGTTAATCGTTGACATTGTTCCTAACCACACTTCAAGTGATCACAAATGGTTTCAAGCAGCGCTCAAAGCCGGACCTGGTTCACCTGAGCGAGATCGCTATATGTTCCGCGAAGGCAAAGGTCCTAACGGTGATTTGCCACCTAATAACTGGGAAGCAGTCTTTGGCGGTTGTGCATGGGAACGTGTGATTGAAGCTGATGGAAAACCAGGGCAGTGGTATTTACATCTCTTTGTTGTTGAACAACCTGACCTTAACTGGGAGAACCCAGAAGTTGTTGCCCACTTTGAAGAAGTTTTAAAGTTCTGGCTAGATCGCGGCGTTGCAGGATTTCGTATCGATGTTGCCCATGGAATGTTTAAAGAAGCAGGATTACCAGATATTAGAAAAGATCCAGCGGCATCAATGCTGGGCACAGAACATAAACCTTTCTGGGATCAAGAGGGCGTGCATGGGGTTTATCGTGCTTGGCGCAAAATCCTTGATTCATACCCAGGAGATCGCATGGCAGTTGCAGAGGCCTGGGTGAGTCCATCTGAGCGAATTGCACGTTATGTTCGATCAGATGAGCTACAAAACTCATTTAACTTTGAGATGCTAACAACGCTTTGGGATGCAAAAGAGATTAAGACAAAGATTAATAACTCTATTGATGCACTAGAAGAAGTTGGAGCACCAACCTCTTGGGTCTTTAACAACCACGATGTTGTGCGCTCAGTTGATCGTTTGGATCTAGGGCTTACGAATCATGGCGATACAACGTTTTCACGCCAAGGCGATCCTAAAGCGCTCAACATAGCTCGTGGCACATTGCGTGCTCGTAGCGCTGCTTTAATGACGTTGGCATTGCCTGGTGGAACATATTTGTATCAAGGTGAAGAGTTAGCTGTTCCTGAAGTGCGCGATATTCCAGAAGATCGTTTAACTGATCCACGATGGAAGATGAGTGGTTATTTAGATCATGGTCGTGATGGTTGCCGTGTTCCCATGCCATGGACTTCCAATCCATCCGGTGCTTTTGGTTTTTCAAGCAATGCTGCGCTAAAGCCAGAGCAAGCATGGTTGCCACAATCTTCTTGGTGGGGCAAGTATGCAGTTGACACACAAGATGGTGTTGAAGGATCAACGCTGTCTATATATCGAAGTGCTTTAGCCATTCGCAAAGGTGAAGAAGGCTTAGGCGATGGACCCATGGCGTGGATTGAAGCAGGGAATGATGTTGTTGCATTTGAGCGCCCTGGCAATTTCGCTTGCTACATCAACTTTGGTGCACCAATCCAACTTCCATCTAATTCACAGGTATTAGTTTCAAGTGGACCAATAAGCGCTCATATATTGCCAACTGATACTGCTGTTTGGGTCAGACTAGTTTCTTAATGCCAAATACAGCGCTGCAACAGAAAGTAGTTAAAACTCTTGCAACTGCCCAAGTTTTAAATGGTGTTGGTGTTGCAGGCACTGTTGCAGCAGGTTCACTTTTAGTTTCATCAATCACAGATTCAGAAACCTTGGCCGGTCTTGCACAGACTTTTTCTGTTTTAGGCGCAGCTGCAATGGCGTTGCCGCTTGCACGTTTAACTGCCCGCGGTGGTCGCCGGCTTTCACTCTCTGTTGGTTATGTTGCAGGTGTTGTCGGTTCCATCAGTGCAATCGCTGGCGGAGCACATAAAAATATCTTTTTCATGCTCCTTGGAACTTTCTTAGTTGGCTCTGCTGCTGCATCTGGCTATCAAGCCCGCTTTGCAGCTATTGATTTAGCAACGGATGAAACCCGTGCAAAACAACTTTCATTTGTTGTCTGGGGATCAACTATTGGCGCAGTTGCTGGTCCTAATTTGATGGACCCAGCAGGACGCTTAGCCGAGCATTTCAATCTGCCAGCACTTGTTGGTCCCTACATGATTTCTGCTGCCACATTGATTTTTGCAACAGTAGTTATTCAACTCTTCCTTCGCCCTGATCCTTATTTGTTAGCTGAAAAACAGGCCAAGGTTAAACAGCACAAGGGTTCAACTAAAGCAGCACTCACTCACATTCGCTCTAATCCACAAGCACTCTTTGCTATTAGCGCCATCGCTATTGGTCACGTGGCAATGGTTTCAGTGATGGTGATGACTCCTATTCACATGAAGCATGTTGATGTTTCACTGCAAATCATTGGTTTTGTTATTAGCGTGCACGTTTTGGGAATGTATGCATTTTCACCAATTGTTGGATCCTTGAGTGATCGCCTTGGGCGCGTGCGGGTTATCCAAATTGGCATAACAATCTTGCTGCTTTCAACTTTAGTATCTGGCACTGCTGCAGCAGATGATGCGGTAAAACTTGGAATTGGTTTGTTCTTACTTGGCCTGGGTTGGTCTTGCACGCTTATTGCAGGCTCTGCCTATTTATCTGAATCAGTCTCAGTTGAGATGCGACCAGCTTCACAAGGTGCCAGTGATTTAGTCATGAACTTAGCTGGGGCAGGCGGTGGAGCAATAGCCGGTGTGATTATCGGGACCCTTAGTTATGGCTGGTTATGCTTATTTGCAGCCGTTCCTGTAATCGCATTAGCGCTAGCTGCTAGAAGGATAATGAAGATTGAAAACTAATCGCAGAATTCACCCAGCATGGATTGCCGCCATTGTTACTTTCTTTACCTTGGTGGCAACTGCAGGGTTTAGATCTGCCCCCACTGTCCTCATCCTTCCCTTACAAGATGCTTTTGGTTGGAACCGTGATCAGATCTCACTCGCAATTGCCATTAACGTCCTTCTCTATGGATTAACCGCACCTTTTGCAGCAGCGCTAATGGAGCGCTTTACGGTGAGAAAAGTAGTGATGGGCGCCTTAGCAACCGTTAGTACGGGAGCGTTCCTAACAACTCAGATTCATGCACCGTGGCAGTTGATTGCAACATGGGGCGTCGTTGTTGGTGTTGGCACAGGTTCCATGGCACTTGTCTTTGCTGCAACTGTTGCTAACCGTTGGTTTGTTAAGCGCCGCGGATTAGTCATTGGTGGACTCACTGCTGCTTCAGCAATGGGACAGTTGATCTTTTTGCCAGGCCTTACATATCTATCAGGAATGTATGGGTGGAAATCAATCGGTGTAACTATTGGCGCTGCTGCATTGCTGATGGTTCCAATGATCTTTTTATTCCTTCGAGAGAAACCATCAGATCTTGGGTTTTTGCCTTACGGAGCCCCTGATGATTGGACACCACCGGTTCGCCCAGAAATGGGCGCAGCGCGATTGGCGATTGTTACATTAAAAGAGGCAAGTGCACATAAAGATTTTTGGTATTTAGTTGGTTCTTTTTTTGTCTGTGGATTATCAACTAGCGGTCTGATTGGAACGCATTTTATTCCAGCAGCCCATGATCATGGGATGGGCCAAGTTGTTGCTGCATCTCTTCTAGCTTTAGTGGGTGTCTTTGATGTTATCGGCACTCTTTTCTCAGGCTGGTTAACTGATAAATATGACCCCCGCAAGCTGCTGTTTTTTTACTACGGACTACGCGGACTCTCACTGTTTTTACTTCCTTCCATTCTTTTCTCATCCGTTCACCCATCCACCCTTGTCTTTGTCATCTTCTACGGACTTGACTGGGTGGCAACAGTTCCACCCACAGTGATGTTATGCAGAACGATATTGGGTCCAGAACGTGCAACGGTTATTTATGGCTGGGTCTTTGCAGCACATCAAATCGGTGGTGCTATTGCTGCCTTTGGAGCTGCAGTGTTGCGCGTTAAATTGGGTGATTATGCAGCAGCGTTTTATGTGAGTGGTGCCCTCTGTTTAATCACTAGTTATTTCGTCCTACAGATTGCTAAGGGCAAGGACATGGCTAGCCTTAGATCATGACTACGTTTTATGAGGAAATAGGTGGAGAAGCTTTCTTTGCAGAGTTAGTTTCACAGTTCTATGCCCAGGTGGCAGTTGATCCAATTTTGCGTCCGATGTATCCAGATACAGATTTAAAGGCGGCAGCACTGCGCTTGCAGTGGTTCCTTGAACAATACTGGGGCGGACCAACTACCTATCAAGAAAACCGTGGGCACCCACGTCTTCGCATGCGCCATGCAGAGTTTCATATCAACCTTGCAGCACATGATGCTTGGGTAAAAGCAATGCGCTCGGCAGTTGATGGTGTGGAGATGAAGCCAGAGCTAAAAGCACAGTTGTGGAGTTATTTAGAGATGGCAGCAGCTGCCATGATTAATCAACCAGATTGAGATTGATTTCCAACTTTTAGAATTTCACCATTTCGCAAATACCAGAGTGTTCCTTTTTTATCGCGCACACATGTCACGCGCAAACCAACTTTTTCTACAACTCCTTGGACTTCTAAAACATCTACTTGGTCACCAACACCATATTGATCTTCAACCAACATAAAGATTCCAGATAGGACATCTCGAACCAGAGTCTGTGCACCAAGACCAAGTGCCACTCCTAAAATTCCCGCAGATGCAATCAAAGGCCCTAAGTTAAAACCAAACTCACCCAGAGCCATTCCGACAGCAACAACCCAGATAACAGTTTTTAAAGTGCTGGATAAAACTCCACCAATCGTGCGAGCGCGCTCTTTTTGACGGGCAACAATGTTGCGCGGACCTGGAACTAGATCTGCAGTTGCCAATCGATTCATTGCCCGCTCGATTGCGCGGGTGCCAAAAATCTGGGAAATCATCGCTGTGAGCAGGATGATGGCTACGCGCAGGGGGGTTCCGCTTATCCAGTCCAGGGCGCTTTGCAGAGAATCGTTCATAGAGCTCAGACTTTATCCAAATCTTTACCTAAATATCGCTAGTCAATACCCACGCGCTCGGGTGTTTTGGTGCAAGATAAACTACTTGCTAAAGGCAAAGGAAAGGGATGCGATGTCTCGGACGCTGGTGCTCAATGCCACCTACGAACCACTGGGTGTCATAACTGAACGCCGTGCGCTCATCCTTGTGCTTAACCACCGAGCAACAATGATTGAAGATTCAGGAGCAGTCCTGCATTTCTCCGGCGGTGAAATAGAACTGCCCTCAGTTATTCGCCTTAATAAATTTGTTCGCATTCCCTATCGCCATGCAGTTCCACTCTCTCGCCGGGCAATTTTTGCCAGAGATGGCGGACGTTGTGTGTATTGCAGCGCACCTGCCACATCCATTGATCACGTCATTCCACGCAGTCGTGGTGGCGGTCACAATTGGGAGAACGTAGTTTCTGCTTGCCATAAGTGCAATCACTTAAAGGCAGATAAGCAGCTCAAAGAAATCGGTTGGAGATTGCGCAAACTTCCACGTGAGCCTGTTGGTGCTGCGTGGAGAATCCTTGGAACAGGTCAAACTAATTCACGATGGTTGCAGTACCTAGAGCCATTTGGTGTGGCAGCAGCCACGGCATAAAGCATTTACACTTAACCCATGCGTTTACTTATGAGCAGAGTTGAAGATGGCGTTGTCCCTGGACCAGGTTTGAGCGTTGCCGAAACTGTATTTACTTTTGTAGTAATTCCAGTTGCACTCTTTGCGCTGATTGCACTTCTCTCTTGGGCGATATCAGCGCCGCGAAAAGAAAAACCGCAATCATCAGTTTCTTCAATTAACTAATTATCTAGTCCCTGAACCTTTAAAGCTCGGATTATTCCATCCTGTGATTCCTTGACTAGTTTGCGAAGCACAGCTGGTGCATCGCTGCCCACACCATTTAACCAAGCATTGGTCTTATCCAATGTGCTTTGGCTAATAATCCAACTTGGATACATTCCAATCACAAACTTGGCTGCGCCTTCATAAGACTTTGACTCCCACTCTGAGAGTAAGTTCTCAAAGTAGAGATCCACAAATGGAGTCAAAAGGTGGCGCTGGATAGGGCGTTGGAAGCCTGCAACTAATGCAGAGCGAACTGAAGTCTGAGCATCTTGATGCATCACGGTATTGAATGCATATGCCTTTGCCTCGGCATTTGGTGTTGCAGCTTTTGCAGTCTCAAACAACAAGTTTCCTGAAGTGGTGTTATCACTTGCCAACTCTGCATCTAGCTCTGCTTGGGTAGTTGCCCCGCGCTCAGTGAGTGCAATGAGGAAATCCCAGCGGCGATCGGTATCAACTTTAAGACCCTTGATGTCGCCATTTAAAATCCCGCGCACATTTTTAATCTGTTCTGGCGTGTGGGCGTTAGCGGCAAATGCGCGTGAATAGAGAAGTTGGAGATCACTTGCTGGCGCACTTGATTGCATAAGGTTCCAGAATCCAGCAGCTAAGCGCTCACGATACTTATCTCGATTAGCATCAGATGCATAACCCTCTACAGATGTGCCAAGTTGGCCAATAACAATGTTGACGATTGCATCATCATTTTCCCCAGCTAAGCCAGAAAGGGCTATCTCAATGAAATCTGCAGAAGAGATTTGTGCATCTCGGTGCATATCCCAAATTGCTGCCCAAGATAGTGCGCGGGCTAATGGATCATTTAAACGGCCCAGGTATTTCTTCAGCGTTGCAATAGAGCGATCATCAAAGCGCAGCTTGGCATATGAAAGATCGCGGTCATTGATAAGCAAAAGATCTGCAACCTTTTCACCGGCTAGCTCTGTTACTACTGTGCTTGCACCTACAACATCTAGTTCAACAGATTTACGTAAGTTTAGTGAATCGCCGCTGATGTCATAGAGACCAACAGCTAAGCGGTGGGGACGAAGCTCTTTTGAACCAGCAGGAACTAGAGGAACCTCTTGTGAGATGACAACACTTGTATAAGTATCACCATCAATTTCTAGCTGCGGACGCAGGGTGTTTACACCTGCAGTTTGTAGCCAGGTGTGGACCCAGGTATCTAACTTGCGACTGCTGGACGCTTCTAGTTCTACTAACAAATCATTAAGTGTTGTGTTACCCCAAGCATGCTTAGCAAAATACTTTTGCAATCCTTCGATGAATTGTGG
This sequence comes from uncultured Actinomycetes bacterium, assembly GCA_937888825.1. Taxonomy (GTDB): domain Bacteria; phylum Actinomycetota; class Actinomycetes; order Nanopelagicales; family Nanopelagicaceae; genus Planktophila. Next base: position 11,411 of record CALBFE010000032.1, read on the forward strand.
GCGACCAACGTGGGCAACGAGTTGATGTAATACAGATGCACCCTTTGCATAAGTAATTCCATCAAAGTTAGCATTTACCGCCTCCATATCAACCATGTCAGCGATGATTGGGTGAGTGGAAGAGAGTTGGTCCTGGCGATATGCCCAGTTCTTTCTAGCGCTATTAAATTCAGTCCAAGCACCCTTAAAGCGCGTTGACTCAGAGAGTGCTAAGTAAGAAGACCATTCAGCAAAAGATTCATTGAGCCACAGGTCATCCCACCAGAACATGGTGACCATGTCGCCAAACCACATGTGCGCCATTTCATGCAGGATTGTGTTGGCACGTGAGAGGTATGCCTTTTCTGGCATGTGCGAGCGGAAAACTAGAACATCTTCACGGAATGTGACCGCGCCAGCGTTTTCCATTGCACCGAAGTTGAAGTCAACAACTGCGATTTGATCGTATTTTTCAAATGGATATGCCAGACCAAAGACTTTTTCAAAGTATTCAAAGCCTTGCTTAGTAATCAGGAAGATATCTTCTGGATCTAAGTACTGCATCATCGATTTGCGGCAGTAGATCCCAAGCGGAATCTCTTTCTCACCCTTATAAACATCATGCACAGATGAATATGGTCCTGCGATGAGTGCATCGAGATAGGTTGGAATTCGTGGTGTTGTCTTGAATGTCCATTCAACTAATTCACCCTTTGCAACTTTTGACTCAACTGGGTTATTTGAAACCGCTTGCCAATGGCCAGGTGTTGTTACGGTGAGAGTAAATGTGGCTTTAAGAGAAGGTTGATCAAAGCAGGCAAACATATTGCGAATATGCGCAGTCTCACCTTGTGAGTACAAATAAACTTCACCATCGGCTGGATCAACTGAACGCTGCAGACCTTCACCTGATTTTGAATACTCGGCCTCCATCTCAATGATAAGAGAGTTATCTGCTGCTAAGTTAGTAAGGAAAATGCTTTCACCATCAAAGCCAGAAACATCAACTGCTGCGCCATTAAGAGTGGCGCTAATAACGCTGCGTCCTACTGCATCGATGAAAGTGGCATAGCCAGGCTTGTTGCATGTAAATGAAACCTCTGATTTTGAATAAAAGGTTTCTTCGCCCTTTGTGACATCCAAGGTCACCGTATAGCTGTTAACGTAAAGATGTTCCGCACGATCTTGGGCTTCAGCACGGCTCAAATTCAGACCTGGCACTTGTAACTCCTCTTAATGGATGGGGCGCTTTTGTAGGTTCCAATCCAACCATGGCAGAGTTAGGACATGGAACGCCCATCGGTACGCAGCTATAGCATCCGGGGCTCTCGTATTACCCAGGCCCAACGTGCAGCAAAAGATGAACTACAGGCTATTTATGGGATTGCCGTTGAGGAGAAGAAAGTAAATCTCAAAGAATTATTTCCTACCAGCCAAAAAATCATTATGGAGATTGGCTTTGGCATGGGGGAAGCCACCGCAATCATCGCCAAATATCACCCCAACAACGGCTATATCGCAGTCGATGTGCACCCACCAGGCATCGGCAAGTTATTAGGCCGAATCGTTGAAAATGATTTAAAGAATCTGCGCGTCATTGAAGATGATGTTCATATCGTTTTGCCACATATGTTTGAGGATGAATCTTTAGATGCAATCCATCTCTACTTTCCAGATCCTTGGCCAAAGAAGAAACACAATAAGCGCCGAATAGTAAATGAAGGTTTTCTTTCACTGATTCACCCAAAGTTAAAAAAGGGTGGCTATATCCATATTGCAACTGACTGGGTTCCCTATGCAATTAGCATGCAGGAAATTTTTGCTGCCTCTTCTTTATTTACTGGGGGAGTAATTGAAAAACCAGAATCACGTCCGGTCACACGCTTTGAAGGCCAGGGGATCGATAAAGATCACCAAGTTACTGATTTGATGTATTTTCGAAAGTAGATATTTTATTGATGCGTCGAATATGACGTTCATCATTAGTAAATGGCGTTTCAATGAAAGCATCAATGATTGCCTTGCACTCATCTATTGAATGCATACGTCCACCAATACCCACCACATTTGCATTGTTGTGCTCTTTTGCAAGCTTTGCCGTTTCAACGCTCCACGCTAGAGCCGCTCTCACGCCTTTAACTTTGTTGGCAGCAATCTGCTCACCGTTTCCAGAGCCACCTAGAACAATGCCCAGTGAACCGGCATCTTTAACGGTTGCAATGGCAGCTGGAATGCAAAAATCTGGATAGTCATCTAGAGCGTCATATTCATGTGGGCCGTGGTCAGTAACTGTGTGACCTTTTGACTCAAGGTATTGAACTAGAGCGCTCTTTAACTCAAGGCCTGCATGGTCACTTCCGATATGAATCTTCATGTGCGCATCTTGCCATTAACAACGTGGGCATAAAGAAAACCCGCCACATTCTCATTATGTGGCGGGTTTTACCCTTAGGAGGTTCTAGCTTTATCAGAAGTTAGTGATTAGGACCGTGTCCGCCTTTATGCCCGCCCTTACCCATTCCTGGGCCCATTGCTGGACGGACTGCATCAACTTTGGCAGTTACATGCGCAGTTAAATCAGCTTTCATAGTTGTTGCTTGTGCTGCAGTCATCTTTCCAGCTGTAACAGCTGCATCGATTTTCTTTGTGTGATCAGCAACAAGTGCGGTGATCAGTGGAGGTCTCTTATCACCAGCGATAGCACCGAGAGATTGACCAGAAGCAAGAGCGGTTTGAATCTCAGATGTGCTCTTACCGATTGTCGTTGCAATCAGTGATTCGCGTGCTGAACGATCTGCACCCTTGTTTGCCTTATGAGCCGCTTGCGCTGCAGTTAAGGCTGCAGTGATGGCATCAGCTTGCACTTGAGTGATTGTTCCTGCACTCACAAGAGTTGTTAGAACATTCTTTAAACCAGCAGCATGATCACCCTTTTTTGCAAGCGCTCCAACCATTGGATTAGCAATGGCGTTTACTGTGGTGCGAGTGGTTGTTTGGCGAACTGATACTGATTTCCCTTTTGACGTAGTCTGTGATGCTGATGCAACACCTACCGTGCCAACCGAAAGTGCAAAAGTAGTTAGAACTACTGCTGCAATCTTTCTATTTGATGACATTTGCATGTCTTCCTCTCATCTAGCGGAACTGTCTGTGACCCCTCGTCATCGACTACCCGTAATCAACTCCCTTATGCTGAATAAAGTAGTAGGTAAGTCTTAGAACACTTTGTGAGTTTTTAACCTTTTGTAGGGACTACCCAACCTCCACGCTCAACTCCTGCCGCCGTGCCCCCTATTTAGCCCCTGAGTTACCTGTTTCACACTAGCTCTCAGAACGTTCCCAGCGTTCTAGAAACCAGGATTATTATGAAAACCAAAACCACTCTCATCGCTTTTGCTTTGATCACAACATTAATCAGTAGCCCACAAGCATTTCCTGCGGGTAAGACTTCACTTGTTGTTAAAGATGCTACGCGATCTTCAAAGTCAATTCCTAACACGATATTAAGTGGCAATGTAATTCCACTAAAAACAGTTGGCATAAATGGTGATTTCTATATTGATTTAAAGAGTGCAAATCTCTATGGGCCCAAGACAAAAGGTGTTTGGAAGCTAGCAACATCACTACGAGTACCTGAGACAAAAGATGTTGTAGTGCCTGTAGCTGGTATTGATGGAGCTAAAGGCAACACAGGAGAACAAGGGTTATCAGGTGCTAATGGAACTGATGGAGCAGCTGGAGCTAAAGGTGCTGATGGCGTGAAAGGTGCTGATGGAGCTAAAGGTGCAACGGGCTTAACAGGTGCAACTGGATCAACTGGTTACACCGGTGCCACAGGATCTGTCGGTGCAACTGGTGCTAAAGGTGAGACAGGTGCAACTGGATTATCAGGTGCTGCAGGAACCAATGGAACTGCTGGAGTTAAAGGTGACACTGGCACAGCAGGCACTAATGGAGTCGATGGAAGTAAAGGTGATACCGGCTTAGCTGGAGCTAAGGGTGATGCAGGAATTCAAGGAGTTAAAGGTGACACCGGATTAACAGGAAGTTCTGGCTCACAAGGTGCAACTGGTAGTGCAGGTGCTGCGGGGATTAGTAGTGCGCAGTGGGTTGTATTGAGTTCAAAAGCATTAGTAACAACTTCAGGAGGAAGAAGTATCGACATAATTTCGACAGCTAGTTTGAGTGCAGACAGTAGCTATACGTTTGAAGTGATGGTCAATGGCCTTGTCCCAGTGGGCAACACAGAAGATCTCTTTATCGGTGGAACGATTTCAGTGTGCACAGCTGGAGATTGTGTCCCAATTACTAATCAATATTGCATCGCTAGCAACTCTGAAAGTTATGCAAACGGCATCAAGTCAAAGCATTTTGGAATACGGATTATGGGTGCTTATACGAATGCCAGCGGAACGCCATTTTTCGGAGTCAATATAAATATACAAACTGCGAGTTTGTTGAGTTCAATTTCATTCAGCGGCACCGCCCTAATCACAAAGGTCGGTTCCATCGGATAAATACGTGGAGCGGGTGACCGGGATCGAACCGGCATGGCCAGCTTGGAAGGCTGGGGCTCTACCATTGAGCTACACCCGCATGTGGTGCTTAGGGCTAAAGGTACTGGGTCGGTAAGAGATGAGTGAAATCTCCTCTAGACTCTCTCTTTGCGCCTCGGGGCGTAGCGTAGTGGCTAGCGCGCCTGCTTTGGGAGCAGGAGATCGGGAGTTCGAATCTCCCCGCCCCGACCAGTTCTCTCTTTAACTTGTTACCTGACTTAGGAGTATTTGTGAAAAGCACCATCGAGACACTTTCCCCAACACGCGTTCGCCTCGATATTGAAGTTGCTTACAGTGAAATGACTACACATGTTGCCGATGCGTATAAGAAGGTAGCAACACAAGTAAACATTCCTGGGTTTCGCAAAGGTAAAGTTCCTGCATCAATGATTGATCAGCGCGTGGGCCGCGGAGCTGTAATCGATGAGGCTATCAACGCAGCTCTTCCAGATTTCTATGGCCAGGCAGCTCGTGAACACACAGTTGCCGTTATTGGTCGTCCTGTAGTTGATGTTAAAGAGTTCGTTGATAACGAGAAGCTTGTTTTTACTGTTGAGGTAGATGTGCGCCCAGAAGTAACTTTGCCTGATTTTTCAAAGATTGAAGTTGAAGTTGATGATGTCACTGTGGCAGATGCAGATATTGATGAGCAGGTGGAATCTCTGCGCACACGCTTTGGAACTCTCACGACAGTTGAGCGCGTAGTTGCTAACGGTGACTTTGCAACTCTTGATATGAACGCCTTTATTAACGGTGAAAGCGTTGAGGGTGGACAGGCCAATGATCTTTCCTATGAAGTTGGTTCAGACAAGATGATTCCTGGACTTGATGAGATTTTGATTGGCATGAACGTTGGTGAGACTAAGCGCTTTGAAACTGAGCTTGTTGGTCAACAAGAGGGTGAAAAGGGTGAAGTAGAGGCAACAGTTAAAGCTGTCAAAGAGCGCGAGCTCCCACCAGTCGATGATGCTTTTGCAAAGCTAGCTTCAGAGTTCGATACTTTGGCCGAGCTGCGTGAAGATTTCCGCGAGCGCCTCAGCCGCGTGAAGAAGATGGAACAAGGAACACAGGCACGCGATCGCCTGGTTGAAAAACTATTGGCAGATCTAGATATTCCAGTTCCAGATGCTTTAGTTGAACTAGAAGTAAATGATCACCTTGAGGGCGAAGGCCGCTTGGAAGATGCAGCTCACCGCGCAGAAGTAGATGGTGAAGTCCGTGCGTCACTCAAATCTGATTTCCTACTCGATGCAATCGTTCAAAGTGAAGATGTTCAGGTCACTGAGATTGAGTTAACTGAGTATTTAGTTCGCACATCACAGCGCTATGGAATGGCTCCTCAGCAATTTGCTGAAGAACTACAAAAGGCTGGCCAGATTTCTCAGTTGGTAGCAGAAGTAACGCGCGCAAAGGCGTTGGCTTCAGTCCTTGGTCGCATCACGGTTAAAGATGCATCAGGTGCCGTCATTGATCTTGAAGCCTTGCGTCCACAGCCAACACCTGCTGATTTAGTCGAAGAGGCTTAATACTCTTTAGCCCTGAGCGAACATCGCCCAGTTCACGCTCCTAATTGGCGATATTGGGAAGCATTTAGTCCCCAATATTGTTAGGGTCACTACAGGTAAAAAATACAGGAGGAAATTGACGTGGATTTAGAAAACAAAATGAAGGACCAGATTTACAACCGCTTGCTTGAAGAGCGCATTGTTTTCTTGTCAGGTGAAGTCCGCGATGACATGGCCAACATGGTTTGTGCTCAGCTACTTCTTCTATCTTCTTTGGATCCAAAGAAAGATATTTTCTTATACATCAACTCACCAGGCGGATCTGTAACAGCGGGTATGGCCATCTTCGACACCATGGAGTTAATTCCAAATGATGTTGCAACAGTTACCTTTGGAATGGCTGCATCAATGGGTCAGTTCCTTCTTACATCTGGTGCAAAGGGAAAGCGTTATGCAACTAAGAGCTCTCGTATCTTGATGCACCAGCCACTGGGTGGAATTGGTGGAACAGCTATTGATATTCGTATTCAGGCTGAACAGATGGCGATTACAAAGCAAACTCTTTCAGAGCTAAACGCTTTGCACACTGGTCAGAGCCTAGAAAAGATTCTTGCAGACTCAGATCGTGATAACTGGTTCAACGCCGGTGATGCAAAGGATTATGGCTTTGTGGATCATGTAGTTACTGCATTGGGACAAATCACTGGAGGAAAAGCGTAATGACTATTCACGAGATTAACTCACGCTACGTTCTTCCAACTGTTGAAGAAAAAACTGCCTATGGATACAAGCGCCAAGATCCATACACCAAGCTATTTGAAGAGCGCATCATTTTCATGGGTCAACCAATAGATGACACAGTTGCAAACGATGTTATGGCTCAGCTCTTGACTCTGGAATCTATGGATCCAGATCGCGACATCATGATCTACATCAACTCACCTGGTGGATCTTTCACAGCGCTAACAGCTATCTATGACACCATGCAGTTTGTACGCCCGGATATCAGCACTATTTGCTTGGGTCAAGCAGCATCTGCAGCAGCAGTCATTCTTGCGGGAGGTGCAAAGGGAAAGCGTTACGCTCTTGAGCACTCACGTATCTTGATTCACCAACCTTCATCAGAAGGTGGCGGTCAAGCATCTGATATCGAGATTCAAGCTCGCGAAATCGATCGAATTACTCGCCTGCAAGAAGATCTTTTGTCACGCCACGTTGTGAAGTCATCTGAAGAGATTCGCAAAGATATCGAGCGCGACAAGATTCTTACAGCAGCAGAGGCTGTTGAGTACGGAATTATCGATCAGGTATTGGCATCACGTAAGGCCAAGCCAGCGAAGTAATTTTTTCATATGAAACTATTTGAGGCGGGCTCCCTTTTCTCTTACAAGGGATACCGTCTCTTTTGGTTTTCAAATGCAATCTTTGTTTTAGGTGCATCTGCATTTCCCATTGCATTAGCGGTAACAGTCCTTGATGCCGGAGGAACAGCAACTTCTCTGGGTCTAATCCTTGGAGCACGTGTGCTTTCAGGCGTTGTTTTTGCACCATTTGCTGGCGTGTGGGCAGATAGATTGCCCCGCAGAAATGTAATGATTGGGGCAGATCTTTTCAGAGCCGCAGTTGTAATCTCTATGGTTTTTGTCTCAGCACCATCAATGCCGCACTACTTATTAGGACTTGCAGTTTTCTTGGTAGGCGTTGGCGATGCCTTTGGCGCAGCGGCAGCTGGCGCAATAATTCCAAGTCTTGTTCCGGATGAAAAACTGCCCGCTGCAAATGTTGCGCGAAACATCATGACCAAGGGTGCAACAATCGTGGGTCCAGGTATTGGCGGTGCATCTGTGTTTTTGATTGGTGGCAGATTTACTTTCCTTATTACTGCCATAGCTTTTATTGTAGGTACGTACTTTCTGTTTAAGATTCAAGAAGATATTAACGGCAATAAGCGTGCGCAAGAGCCGTTCTTTGTTGAACTTCGTGAGGGCTTGCGCACGGTCAGAGACATTCCTTGGATTGGTGCCTTTATTCTTATGGTGTCAGTTCAGTTGATGGTGGTTCTTGCAGCAGAAACTGTTTTATTGCCAGTTATTAGCCGCCGCGAGTTTGATTCAAATACTCCATTTGCATTGGCAGCATCTGCCTTTTCAATCGGTAGCATTATTTCAGCGTTGCTTTGCGTGAAAATAAAAGTCAAACATGAAGGCTATGTTTCTATCTTTGTCTGGATGTTTATAGTCATCGCTCCATTGGCTTTGGCATTTCCGGTTTCAGGAACCTTCGTAGTGATTGCATATTTGTTCGCTGGATTTTCAGTTGGGCCTTGGGAGGCATGGTGGTCCTCTGCTGTGCAGCGAGAGGTTCCATCACATTTGCAAGGTCGTGTATTTTCAATTGATCACATGGGTTCTGCCGGGTTAATGCCGATTGGTATGGCCTTGATTGGGCCAGCAGTTGCATTCTTTGGTGAAAAAGAACTGCTTATTGGCGCATCAATCTTTCATGTGTTAGTTAGCTTTGCCATTCTTCGAGTTCCTGGTGTTAAAGATATGAAAGCACCCGCTAATTATTCTCAGGGCGAACAGAGATAAGCGTAAAAAGCTGCACATAAAACCGCTAAAGAATCTAAAATTTGCCCATGACCAGAATCGGTGAAACAAGCGACTTGCTCAAGTGTTCGTTCTGCGGAAAAACTCAGAAGCAAGTAAAAAAACTCATTGCCGGACCTGGCGTCTATATCTGTGATGAATGTATTGAACTGTGTAATGAGATCATTGTTGAAGAACTCTCTGAGGCATCTTCCCTTGGACTTGCAGAACTTCCTAAGCCACAAGAGATCTTTGAATTCCTCGATCAATATGTCATCGGACAAAACCGTGCGAAGAAGTCACTCTCAGTTGCCGTTTATAACCATTACAAGCGCGTGCAAAGTGGAAACCGTGAAGATCAAATTGAATTAGCTAAATCAAATATCTTGCTACTTGGCCCAACAGGTTGCGGTAAGACTCTGATGGCTCAAACTCTTGCCCGTATGCTCAATGTTCCTTTTGCTATCGCAGATGCAACTGCGCTAACAGAGGCTGGCTATGTGGGTGAAGATGTTGAAAACATTTTGCTCAAGCTCCTGCAAGCTGCCGACTACGATGTTAAAAAGGCAGAAACAGGAATTATTTACATCGATGAAATCGATAAGGTTGCTCGCAAATCTGAGAACCCTTCAATTACACGCGATGTTTCAGGTGAAGGTGTTCAACAAGCTCTCCTTAAGATTCTTGAAGGAACTATTGCATCTGTTCCACCACAAGGTGGTCGCAAGCACCCGCACCAAGAGTTCATTCAAATCGACACAACTAATGTTCTCTTCATTGTTGGTGGGGCATTTTCTGGATTAGAGAAGATCATTGAAAGCCGTGTTGGTAAATCAGGAGTGGGCTTTAATGCCACTTTGCAGGATGCAAATGATAAAAACCGTAAAGATATCTTTGCCGATGTTATGCCTGAGGATCTTTTGAAGTTCGGAATGATTCCTGAGTTCATTGGCCGTTTGCCAGTTCTAACAAGTGTTGAGAACTTGGATAAAGAAGCACTTATGCAGATTTTGACAGAGCCTAAGAACGCTCTTGTGAAGCAGTACCAACGACTCTTTGATCTAGATAATGTTGAATTAGAGTTTGATGCCCCCGCCTTGGATGCAATCGCAGATCTTGCCTTGGATCGTGGAACTGGTGCCCGTGGCCTTCGCGCAATCATGGAATCAACGCTTTTGAGTGTGATGTATGACGTTCCTAGCCGTGGCGATGTAGCTAAAGTCATTGTGAACAAAGATTGCATCGAAAATGGGGCACAACCGCAATTTATTAAACGAACTGGTGATATTCCAAAGCGCTCACGCGCAGCAAAGGGTCAAGAGGAGAAGAGCGCATAATCTAGACTGCTCCTCATGTCCGGCGACCTAGCTTCCAGTTTTTCACCAGCTGATATCGAAGCAACCCTGTATCAAAAGTGGGTCAGTGCTGGCTACTTCACCGCAGATGCCGCATCTAGCAAACCTGCCTTCTCAATTGTTTTACCACCACCGAATGTGACAGGTGTTTTACATATTGGTCACGCACTTGATCAAACACTTCAAGATTGTTTATCACGCATGAAGCGCATGAAGGGCTTTGAAGTTCTATGGCTTCCTGGAATGGATCATGCAGGCATTGCAACACAGAACGTTGTTGAAAAGCAGTTAGCTACAGATGGTAAATCTCGTCATGATCTAGGACGTGACGAATTTGTTAAGAAAGTTTGGGAGTGGAAGGGCGAATCTGGCGGTGCAATTCTTGAACAAATGAAGCGACTAGGTTCATCTGTTGATTGGTCACGAGAGCGCTTCACTATGGATGAAGCGATGTCTAACTCTGTGGTTACTTTGTTTAAGAAGATGCATGATGCGGGATTAATTTATCGCGCAGAGCGAATCATTAACTGGTGTCCTCGTTGTTTAACTGCGCTCTCAGATATTGAAGTAGAACACCAAGATGATTCAGGTGAGTTTGTTTCAGTTCGATATGGAGAAGGCGAACAAAGCATTACCGTTGCAACTACACGACCAGAGACAATGATGGGCGATGGTGCAGTTGCCGTGCACCCAGATGATCCCCGCTATAAGCACATGGTTGGCACATCAGTGTTACTCCCACTTGTTAACCGCATGATTCCAATTATTGCTGATGAGTTAGTTGATCCTGATTTTGGAACTGGTGCGGTAAAAGTAACTGCAGCCCATGATCCCAATGACTTTGAAATGGCCGTTCGCCACAATGTTCCTTTCGTTGTGATTATGAATGAGCACGGTGTTATGGATGGCACTGGAACTGAGTTTGATGGCATGGATCGCTTTGAAGCACGCGTGGCTGTGGTTGAAAAACTACGCTCCATGGGGCGCATCGTTGCTGAAAAGCGTCCATACATTCACGCAGTGGGGCACTGCTCACGCTGTGAGATAACGATTGAACCACGTTTATCTAAGCAGTGGTTCGTAAAGGTTGCACCTCTTGCTAAAGCTTCTGCAGATGCTGTGCGCAACGGTTTAGTAACAATTGAACCTAAAGAGTTAGAACCACGTTATTTTGATTGGGTAGATAACATGCATGACTGGTGTATTTCTCGTCAGCTCTGGTGGGGTCACCGCATTCCAGTTTGGTATGGACCAAATGATGAAGTCATAGTTGTAGGCCCGGGTGAAACAGCACCGCCTGATTACACGCAAGATCCAGATGTTTTAGATACATGGTTCTCATCAGGACAATGGGCATTTTCAACATTTGGTTGGCCCGAAAAAACCGCTGATTTAGCTAAGTTCTATCCCACTTCAGTTCTAGTAACTGGCTATGACATCTTGTTCTTCTGGGTAGTGCGCATGATGATGATGAGTACTTTTGCAATGGATGGCGTGCCACCATTTAAAACAATCATGTTGCATGGCTTGGTGCGCGATCAATTTGGCAAGAAGATGTCAAAGAGTCGTGGAAATGTTATTGATCCCATTGAGTTTATGGATAAATACGGTGCAGATGCTTTGCGCTTTACTTTGGCGCGTGGTGCTAACCCAGGCACAGATCAAGCACTTGCTGAAGATTGGATTGGCGGCTCACGTAACTTTGCTACCAAACTCTGGAACGCCACACGTTTTGCCATGATGAATGGAGCAAACATTGAAGGAGAGCTCCCAGCCGCTGATTCACTGAGCGCTATTGATAAGTGGATTCTTAGCCGTTTGTCAGAAACTATCTCTGAAGTTGATTCCCTGCTTGAAAAATATGAGTTCGCTCGAGCTTGCGAGCTTTTGTATCACTTTGCCTGGGATGATTTATGTGACTGGTACTTAGAGCTCTCTAAGGAAACCTTTGCTGGAACTGATGCAGATAAGACCAAGCGCGTTCTAGGTCATGTTCTTGATCAACTCTTGCGCCTTTTGCACCCAGTAATGCCATTTATTACCGAGCAGCTCTGGACGACATTAACTGGGGCAGAATCACTTGTTATTGCGCAGTGGCCTGTGGCAAATGCCGCACACGTTGATAAGGCATCAGAGAAGCTAGTGGCTGAGATGCAAGAGATCATTACTGATGTTCGCAGATTTAGAAATGATCAAGGAATTAAGACTTCGCTCAAGATTCCTGCACGATTTGTGGCAAATGGTGCCATTGCCGATTATTCAAGTGCGATGGCCTTTGTTTTGCGTCTTGAACTAGGTGAGATTACGCCAAGTGCCAAGGTTGAAATTGGTTCAGTGAAAGTGGAGTTCGACTTAACTGGATCTATTGATGTTGTTGCAGAGCGTGCACGTCTAGAGAAAGATTTAGCTGCAGCGATTAAGGATAAGCAAACTGCTGAGGTAAAACTCAACAATGATGGTTTCATGGCTAAAGCACCTGAAAGTGTTGTTCTTGAAATCCGCGAGCGTCTTGCTAAAACAAGTACTGACATCGAACGTATTACCGCCCAGCTCGGCGCACTGCCCAAAGCATGATTATTTCACCCGATGATCAAGAGCGCGTTGACGCTATAGAACAAGCTTTACTTGCGCGCTGGCCTGAAGTTCGAATTGATCCAACAACAGAGCGCATCGCAGCCCTTGTTGATATTTTAGGTTCACCGCAACTGACCTATCCAACAATTCATGTTGGTGGAACCAATGGAAAGACCACCACAACACGAATGATTGATTCATTGTTATTTGCCCATGGCTTGCGCACTGGACGCTTTACTAGCCCACATCTTGAAACCTATCGTGAGCGCATTGCTATCAATGATGAACCTATTGATCCTAAAGATTTAATCTTTGCTTATAACGACATCGCAGCCTACTTAGATTTAATGGATGAAAAGTTTGAACATCCCATCTCCTTCTTTGAAGCAATTACAGCCCTTGGCTTTGTAGCCTTTGCCGAGCACCCAGTAGATGTCGGTGTTATTGAAGTTGGCATGGGCGGTCAGTGGGATGCAACCAATGTTGTTGACGCTGATGTTTCAGTAATTATGCCTATTGGTTTTGATCACATGGAATATCTAGGAAATACGCTCCATGAAATCGCTGCAACTAAGGCTGGAATCATTAAAGAAGGTGGCTTTATTGTCTTAGCTCAACAGGAGCCAGAGGCAGCTAAAGAGTTAATTCGCAAAGCTGCAGAAGTTGGCGCAGATGTTGTGCGAGAAGGAGTTGAGTACTCAGTTGCTTCAAGAGCCATTGCAGTTGGGGGACAGCTACTCACCATTCAAGGTTTACACGATACATACGATGAAATCTTTCTACCCCTACATGGCAAGCACCAAGCAGCAAACGCTGCAAGTGCCCTTGTGGCAGTTGAAGCGTTCTTTGGCGATCAACCGCTAGATATTGAAGCGGTGAGGGCAGGTTTTGCTGCAGTGACTTCACCTGGTCGTTGTGAAGTTGTGCACCGTGATCCAACAATAATTTTAGATGCTGCACACAATCCACATGGCGCAAAAGCACTTGCCCAGACACTTAAGAATGAATTTAACTTTGATGAGATTGTGGCAGTTGTGGGTGTTTTTGGCGATAAAGATGGCCTTGGAATCTTGCAAGAGCTAGAGCCAGTTGTTGATCATGTCATTATCACCCAAAGTTCTTCTTCACGTGCCATGTCATCATCTGATTTAGAAAAGCTAGCAACGTCAGTTTTTGGTAATGATCGAGTTTTTGAAGTCAAAGATTTAGGTACCGCCCTGGATCGCGCCGTGGGTGATGCAACTAGACCCCTAAGTGAAGACACTGTTGGGATAATTGTGACCGGTTCGGTTGTTACAGTTGGTGAAGCCCGAACCTATTTAAGAAAGAAGTTTGCGCAATGAAAGTTTTAGGAGCAACCGTTCTTGTTATGGAGAGCTTGAGTTTGGGTTTTGCGATTTTGCTTGCAACCAAAGATCAATCAACTGCTGCCTTAATCTATGGCTCGGTAATTTCACTGCTGCTCTTTCTAAACGCCGGCATCCTCAAGCGACGTTCAGGTTTATATATCGGCTCGGTTTTGCAGATATTCATGATTAGCTTCGGCTTTTTCGTCCCAGCCTTTTTTCTCATTGGGGTGATATTCCTAGGACTATGGGCCGCGGCCATCATTGTGGGCCGCAAGGGAGAAGCTGCGCGTGCGGCTCTTATGGCACAGGCAGGGGAAAAGGCCTAATAGACTAGGCAGGTGAGTACTGAGAAAACCTTAATCCTGGTTAAGCCAGACGGAGTCCGTCGTGGTTTAGTGGGCGAAGTTATTTCTCGTGTTGAAACAAAGGGATATTCCATCGAAGCTTTACGTTTACTTAACGCTGATCGCGCATTACTTGAACAGCACTATGCAGAACATATTGGTAAGCCATTTTATGAACCACTCGTTGAGTTCATGATGTCAGGACCAATTATTGCAATGGTTGCTTCAGGTAATCGCGTTATCGAAGGGTTTCGTTCCTTAGCTGGAGTTACTGATCCAACAGTTGCGGCGCCCGGAACAATCCGCGGAGATTTGGCTCGCGATCAAGGCACCAAAGTAGTTCAGAATATTGTGCACGGCTCAGATTCACCTGAATCAGCTGCGCGCGAGATTCAAATTTTCTTCCCTAAATAATCAAGGAGTACAAAAGTATGAGTTCACAAAGCAGAATGTCTTTCATCGGTCGTGATATGGCCGTTGACCTTGGAACTGCAAACACGCTTGTTTATGTGCGCGGACGTGGCATTGTTTTGAATGAGCCATCTGTTGTAGCCGTCAATCAAGATACTGGTGGAATTTTAGCTGTGGGTCTTGAAGCCAAGAAGATGATTGGCCGTACTCCTGGAAATATCGTTGCTATTCGTCCACTTAAAGACGGTGTTATTGCAGATTTTGAGACAACCGAGCGCATGCTCCGTTACTTTATTCAAAAAGTGCACCGTCGCCGCTACTTAGCTAAGCCTCGCATCGTTGTGTGTGTTCCATCAGGTATTACTGGTGTTGAACAGCGCGCAGTAAAAGATGCTGCATATGCTGCTGGTGCTCGTAAGGTTTATATTATTGAAGAGCCAATGGCTGCGGCAATTGGTGCCGGGCTACCAATTCACGAACCAACAGGAAACATGGTTGTAGATATTGGTGGCGGTACTACTGAGGTTGCAGTCATTTCACTGGGAGGAATTGTTTGTTCACTCTCAATTCGCGTTGGCGGAGATGAACTCGATCAATCGATTATTAACTGGGTTAAGCGTGAATTCTCACTTCTTTTGGGAGAGCGCACAGCTGAGGAAATTAAGATGGCTATCGGTTCTGCTTATCCATTAGCTGGTGAAAATGATGCTGAAATTCGCGGTCGCGACTTAGCAACAGGCTTGCCTAAGACAATCGTGGTTTCAGCTGCAGAGATTCGCAAAGCACTTGAAGAGCCAGTTAATGCAATTGTTAACGCGGTAAAGAGCACACTGGATAAGACTCCTCCAGAGCTTGCATCAGATTTAATGGATCGCGGAATTGTTCTTACAGGTGGCGGTGCACTGCTCAAGGGTCTTGATGAGCGTCTTCGTAAAGAAACTGGAATGCCAATTCACATTGCTGAGCGTCCATTGGATGCAGTTGTTGAAGGCTCCGGAAAATGCATCGAAGAGTTTGAGGCTTTAGAGAAGGTCTTAATCTCCGAACCTCGTCGATAGGTTTATTAGAAGATGCGTTACGGCGGAGAGGGTCGTACCCGTCTTCTCTTAATTATTTTGATTGTTACTGCGCTATTTCTGATTACTTTAGATTTACGTGGTGTTGCAGTTCTAGATGGTGCGCGTCAAGGCACTCAGACAATTCTCTCGCCTTTCCAAAAGGCTGGAAATTTCATTCTTTCACCGGTGAAGAACTTCGTTACAGATATTACGCACTTAGGTCGAACACGCAATCAGATTGAAAAGCTGCGTGCTGATAATGCAAAGTTAAAAGCTGATTTACTTAATCGCAAAAATGCCGATGCGCAGTTGAAGCAGCTCGAATCGATTTTGGATTTAGCAGGTACTGCTGGCTATAAAGTGGTGAACACTCGTGTCATCAGCCAAGGTTCTAGCCAGTCATTTTCTCAAACAGTAACTATTGATAGTGGCTCAAATGCTGGTATTAAGAAAAATATGACCGTGCTTTCACAAAGTGGAATTGCAGGAGTTGTGAAAGATGTTTATCCAACATCTGCATTGGTAATGCTTGCATCTGATCCAGCCTTTAAAATCGGTGTTCGTATTGCAGGAACCCAGCAAATAGGCATTTTATCTGGCCGCGGTTCCCGCTCAGGCGCGCTGCAATTACTTGATAATTTAACAACCGTAAAAGTCGGCGATGTACTACTAGCCCGCGGAAGTGTGGCAAATCGTCCTTTTGTTCCAGGAGTTCCTGTTGGTTATGTAACTGCTGTTGATAACTCTGCTGGAGAAATCGCTCAAACTGGCACAGTTCGTTATTACACAAATTTTGGTGGGCTTGGTGTTCTAGCAGTTGTAGTAGCTGCTTCATCTTCTAATCCCGGTGATGCACTTGTTCCACCTAAGCCAGTCCCAACTCCCATTCCAACGGTCACGGTTTATGTAACACCATCACCGTCTCCAACAAAGTAGCTAGCGATGTTGACCCGCCAGATTTCACTTTCTGCACCGATATTTCTTTCTATTTTTATTTTTCAAGAAGCAGTCGTTAATCAATTCAAACTGCCAGGTGGGGGATTCTCACTCTTTGGCATCTTTGCACTTGTTTGGGCCGTTATCAGCACGCCAGAGATTGCAGCGTTAACTGGTTTTGGCGCAGGCATATTGATGGATATGTCGCATAGTGCAGGTGGTCCTGTGGGTCAATGGACTCTGATTATGATTATTGTTTGCTATGGGGTTTCATACTTGGGTTATGGTGATGGCAATATCAACGGAAATCCAATTGGCGTAGTTTTCTTTGTAGTTGTTGCCAATCTAATAACGGGACTACTTTTCCTGGCAAGCAGTGCATTGTTGGGTGTTACAACAGGTAGTTTCGGGCAAATACTGCTTACTTTGCTTGGTAACTCACTATGGACTTTGGTTATAACCCCTATCGTGTTGCCAGTATTTTCATTTATGCACCATCTTGTCTTTGAAACGCGTTCGGTGTTATGAACCAGCGTTCACGATTAAGTCTGCTTGTTGCACAGATTCTTATTGTTTCTTTACTAGTAGCACTTCTAGGGCGCTTGTTCTATTTACAAATCGCTGCTGGGCCAATATACCGTGATGCAGCACTGAGTATTCAAAGTCGCGACGTTGTGGCACCAGCTAATCGTGGCTTAATTGTTGACTCTTCTGGCGTCCCACTGGCCCTTAATAAAGTGGGGCTGGCAATAACTATTGATCGCATTGCAATTGATAAGCAGCCCGATAAAGGTGTGGCAGTTATGCAGCGTCTTGCAACTCTTCTCAAACTTAAGTACAAGGACGTGTATACAAATACACGCTTGTGTGGAGAACTACCTGTTGGAAAACGAGCAGGTTGCTGGACTGGTTCTAGATATCAACCTATTCCTATTACTAAAGAAGCAGATCCTGATATTGCGCTACAAATCGTAGAACGCCCAGATCAGTTCCCTGGGGTAGATGCACAGCCAATTTCAATTCGTAGTTATCCAGGCTTATTTGATGTTAATGCCGCACATGTTTTAGGATACGTAGGGCCATTAACCGAGGATGATTTATCAAAAGACACAGGTAAGCAGTATTTTAGAAGTGAATCAATTGGAAAAGCTGGTCTTGAAATCCAATACGATTCATATCTACGTGGCATTCCAGGAATTAGAACCCTTATTGTGGATAGAAAAGAAGCGATTACTCGAGAGAGCCAAAACACAATGCCAATAGCTGGCGATCATTTGGTAACAAGTTTAGATATCAGATTACAATCTGCCGCCGAACAAGCTTTAGCCGATGCAGTGAAGCGCGGACGGGCAAATGGTTACACCTCAGACTCAGGAGCAGCCGTTGTTATGGATATTAGAACAGGGCGCATCCTGGCTCTTGCTTCATATCCCACCTATGACCCCAATGCTTTTGAAAAGGGTTTAACCGTTCAGCAAGCTTCAGATCTTTTTAGTGAGAAAAAGGCTGTGCCAGCACTAAACCGCGCACTTCAGGGTTTATATGCTCCGGCTTCAACCTTTAAATCTGTATCAGTTGTTGCCGCCGCCGCTGCCGGATATGACCTTAACGCCTCATATATCTGTCCTTCTGAAGTGCAGGTAGGTACTCGCGCATTTCAAAACTTTGATAGTAGAGATCAGGGGCGAATGAGCTTAAAGAAGGCTATTGCAGTCTCTTGCGACACCATTTGGTACCAAATCGCATTTGATGAATGGCTGCGCGATGGTGGTTTGAGACCAAAATCTAGTCCTAATGACTACTTCTTTAAAGCAGCTAAGGCTTTCCACATTACTGAAAAAGTAGGAATTGACCTGCCATCTGAATCAAAATCACGTTTAGCTGATCGTGACTACAAAAAGAGTTGGTTTGAACAGAACAAAGAGTTCTATTGCAACTACAAAACTCGTGCTACTAAAGCCCAACTGACTCCCTTTCTTATTCAGCTAGCTGCAGAAAATTGTGTCGACGGTGACAAGGTCCGAGCTGGAGATGCTGTGAACTTCTCTATTGGACAAGGTGACACGGTAGTAACACCTCTTAAGTTAACTCAGATGTATGCAGCAATTGGCAATGGTGGAACAATTTGGCAAGCAACTATTGCCAAAGCAATCGTTAAGACAGATGGAACAGTTATTAAGACCATTGAGCCAAATAAGCTAGGAACTCTTACCACTGCGCCTTCAACTTTAAAATTCTTACAAGCCGCCTTACGTGAAGTAGTTGTAAGCGGAACCGGTGCTGGCGTATTTGCTGGTTTTCCAATTCAAATCAGTGGAAAAACAGGAACCGGTCAAGTATTTGGTCGCAATCCTAATGGAACACAAAAAGATGACACATCCTGGTTTGCATCATTTGCGCCAAGTAAGAATCCACGATTTGCAGTTGTCATGATGGTTGGACAAGGTGGATTCGGTGCATCAACTTCTGGTGTGGGTGTCAGACACATCTATGAAGCGATTTTTGGCGTTAAAGGCAATACTGTTGTTCCAGGAGCTGCGATCTATCAAAATGGAAAGCCTCCAACTACTTTGCCAAAGATCTCACCTGCTACAAAGCCTAAGGAGGCGCCATGAGCCAAATAGCTGCGCGCCAACGCCTTTATCGCCGCCACCGAAGCTCAATATTTCATGGCTTTGATCCTGTATTAACTGCAGCCGTTGTCGCACTTTTATTCATTGGAACCTTGTTGGTCTATGCAGCAACGCGTGATTGGTATGCAAGCAATGGTTTAGATCCGCAGTATTACTTGAAGCGTCACGTTATTAACATCACTATTGGTGTGCTTTTGGCCTATGGCACAACAACAATTGACTACCGCTTACTGCGAGCCTACACACCAATTGTGTGGGGCTTAGGCGTTATTGGATTAATCATTGTTTTGATTCCAGGTTTAGGCAGTGAAGTAAACGGTGCTAAGGCCTGGATTGCCCTTCCTGGAGGTTTCCAGATTCAGCCAGCAGAGCTTGCAAAAATCTCCATTATTATTGGAATGTCGATGATTTTATCTGAGCGTTCTCACGATAGAGATGAACCAACTTCTAGAGATGTCCTACAAGCCCTAGCTGTTGCCGCAATTCCAGTTATCTTTATTTTGATACAGCCCGATATGGGAACTGTTTTTATTATCTCTGCATCAGTTGTAACAATCATCGCCGTTTCTGGCTCTCCTACTAAGTGGGTAGTAGGGCTATTGCTAATCGCAGTATTAGGAGGCGTTGTTGCCACTAACACTGGAGTCATTAGTGACTATCAGATTAAGCGTCTGCAGACTTTCGTTGATCCAACTGTTGACACACAAGGAACCGGTTATCAACTACGCCAAGCCCGCATCACTGTGGGATCTGGGGGATTAATTGGAACTGGATTATTTAATGGACCGCAAACAAATGGTCGCTTTGTGCCAGAACAACAAACTGACTTTATTTTCACCGTTGCCGGTGAAGAGTTAGGTTTCCTCGGTAGTGGATTAATTGTGATTCTTTATTTAATTATGCTTATGCGAGCTTTTGCAATTGCACGAAGAACCAGTGACCCCTTTGGGCGATTAGTAACAACAGGTGTTATCGCCTGGTTTGCATTTCAGATATTTGAAAATATTGGAATGACATTAGGGCTTATGCCAATGACAGGTGTCCCACTGCCCTTCATCTCATACGGTGGATCATCGATGTTTGCCACTTTGATCGGTTTTGGCCTTCTGCAGAACGTTCACGCTCGTTCTAGAGGCTGAAGTAGGCAATTAGGCCCCTATCTGCCATACTGAGGGCACATAGTTCAGCGCGGCTCGCGAATCCATCGCGGTAAAAGCCCAGCGCGAACAGGTAAGAAAAACCTAAAACAGGGATTTTTTAACGAGATAAGCGTTGTAAAAGACGCATAGAGGATTTGGTGCCATGGCTATTGAGCCTAAAACACCGCGCAAGCGTGCGGTTAAGAAAGCTTCAACTAAAGCGGTAGATACTGAAGCTACAACGGAAGAACCTAAGAAAGTTACGCGCAAAAAAGCAGCTATTCCGGTTCCAGTATTTCAAGCAGCTCCAGATAAGCCGGTTACAAAAGCTACGCGCAAAAAAGCAGAGGTTAAAGAGGCTCCTATAGCTGATGCACCTGAGACAGAGGGTGGAGATCGTCCCGATCGCAACCGCCGCCGCCGCCGTGGTGGCCGTGGTCGTCGAAAGCCTGGCGCAGATGTTGCAACAAATGAAGATTCAACAGAAGAAACCGGCGAAGAGGCAGTTGATAGCGATGGAACTACACATCGCCGTCGCCGCCGTCGCCGCGCAGCAGGAGATGCTGAAGGTGTAACACCAGGGGAAGTAATTGATGAAGATGGTGTTGTAACAGTTGTTAAGGTCCGCGAAGTTCGCGAACGCCCAGCTCGTCCAGCACGCACTGAACGTCCAGAGCGAAATGATCGCCGTGGGGGACGTCGTGATCGCAACGATCGCAATGATCGTGGCGCTCGCTCTGAATACCGCGAGCCATATCGCAAACGTTCAACAGTTATTACTGATGGGGAATTCTTAGCACGTCGTGAAAATGTTGATCGCGAGATGCTTGTTCGCCAAATTGCAGATCGCACGCAGATTGCTGTTATTGAAGATGGCATCATGGTTGAGCACTATGTAAACCGCAATAGCAACGTTTCTTACGTTGGCAATGTGTATTTAGGTCGCGTTCAAAACGTTCTTCCATCTATGGAAGCAGCATTTGTTGATATTGGTAAGGGCCGTAATGCTGTGTTGTATGCCGGTGAAGTCAACTGGGATGCTGCTGGTATTTCTGAATCTGAACCACGCAAAATTGAAACTGTATTAAAGACTGGCCAGCCAGTATTAGTTCAGGTTACAAAAGATCCCATCGGTCAAAAGGGTGCACGCTTAACTAGCCAAATTTCATTGCCAGGACGCTATGTTGTTTATGTTCCAGGTGGCGGAATGTCAGGTATTTCAAAGCGCCTTCCTGAAACTGAGCGCGCACGTCTGAAAGCAATTTTAAAGAACCTAATTCCAGAAGAAGCTGGCGTGATTGTTCGTACAGCTGCTGAAGGTGTGAGCGAAGAAGATTTAACTAGTGATGTTGCACGCCTTAAGGCCCAATGGGATGACATCTATGCCAAGACCCAGAACACAAACTTTAATCCACCAGTTGCCCTATACCAAGAGCCAGATCTTGCTGTTCGTGTTATCCGCGATATCTTCAATGAAGATTTCCGCAAGCTAACAGTTCAAGGTGCAACTGCTT
>CALBFE010000033.1 GCA_937888825.1 uncultured Actinomycetes bacterium
CCGGTCATCAGGCCTATGAGAAGGGTTACTACGTATGCGGGCATGGGCCTATCGTGGCAGTTTGCACTGACAATCCCGCGTAGGCTCTACCCACTATGAGCCTGTCTATCGGAATCGTCGGTCTGCCAAATGTGGGTAAATCCACCCTTTTCAACGCATTGACCAAGAACAACGTCCTAGCTGCTAACTATCCCTTTGCAACCATTGAGCCCAATGTTGGAGTAGTTGGTGTGCCAGATGATCGCTTGGCAAAGTTGGCCACAATCTATGGCTCACAAAAACTTCTTCCCGCCCCCCTATCTTTTGTAGATATCGCAGGAATTGTTAAAGGTGCATCAGAAGGTGCTGGCCTTGGCAATAAGTTCTTAGCAAATATCCGTGAAACCGATGCAATCTGCCAAGTTATCCGAGTATTTAACGATGGCGATGTTGTTCATGTTGATGGCCGTATTGACCCAGCCAGTGATATCGAAACGATTAATACTGAGTTAGCCCTGGCTGACCTACAAACTATTGAAAAGGCAATCCCACGTCTTGAAAAAGAAGTACGCATTGCAAAAGAGAAAGCCCCAGCGCTAGAGGCAGCAAAGGCTGCTAATGAATGGTTGCAATCTGGCCGCCCACTTTCACAAAGCTCCATTAGCCGAGAAGATCTAGCAGAGCTGCATCTGCTCACCGCCAAGCCATTCCTCTATGTTTTCAACGTTGATGCTGCAGAGTTAAATGACACCGATCTTCGAAAGAAGCTGCAAGAGTTAGTTTCACCAGCAGAGGCAATCTTTTTAGATGCAAAAACTGAAGCAGAGTTAGCAGAGCTCAGCGATGAGGATGCGCTAGAGCTGTTGCAATCAATTGGTTTAGAAGAGCCAGGGCTTGCGACTTTGGCCCACGTCGGTTTTAGAACTCTGGGCTTGCAGACCTATTTAACTGCAGGTCCAAAAGAGGTTCGTGCATGGACAATTCACAAAGGTGACACTGCACCAATTGCTGCAGGAGTTATCCATACTGATTTCCAAAAGGGCTTTATTAAAGCTGAAATCGTTTCATTTGCTGATTTGATGGAAGCGGGATCAGTTGCCGAAGCGCGCTCTAAAGGAAAAGTGCGCATGGAAGGCAAAGATTACGTAATGGCAGATGGAGATGTTGTTGAATTTAGGTTCAACGTTTAATTGCCGGTGTAATGCTTTCCCATCTCAGTGAGTGCTTTATCGAACATCTCAAGACCCAGCTTGGCATCTTCAACAGAGACATTGCATGGTGGGCACAAGTGAATGCGGTTGAAGTTATTAAATGGCATTAATCCATGATTCTTACATGCAGCCACTAATTCATTCATTGCCGGACTTGATGCACCATAGGGAGCTAAAGGCTCGTGCGTTGCACGATCAGAGACCATATCAATGCCCCAGAAAACACCTGCGCCGCGGATATCGCCAATAATTTTGTGCTTCTTAGCTAACTCTTTGAGTCCAGGACCCAGGATAGTTTCGCCAATCATGGTGGCGTTTTCCAGCATCTTTTCTTCCTTCATGACATCGATAGTTGCAACGGCCGTAGCACATGCCAATGGGTGACCCATATATGTCATGCCGCCAGCAAATACTCTCTCATCAAATGTCTTTGATATTGGCTCACTAATGACAACTCCACCTAGTGGGATATAGCCAGAAGTAACGCCCTTAGCAAAAGTGATCAGATCTGGAACAGCTGCGCTGTGTTGGTATGCAAACCACTTGCCTGTGCGACCAAAGCCAGCCATCACTTCATCTGCAATCCACAGGAGCTTGTATTTATCGCATAACGCACGAATTCCTTCAAGATATCCCTTAGGCGGTACTAACACACCAGCAGTTCCTGGAATTGATTCAATCAAAATCGCAGCAATTGTGTTTGGGCCTTCAAAGATAATTGTTTGTTCAAGATGCTCAAGTGCGCGCTGGCACTCTTGCTCTTCAGTTGTTGCCCAGAAAGCAGTGCGATAGAGATACGGTCCCCAGAAGTGAACATGTCCAAAAGCAAACTCATTAGGGAATCTGCGTGGATCTCCCGTTGCATTAATAGATGCACCGGTATTGCCGTGATATGAACGATAAGTAGAGAGAATTTTGTGCTTATGTGTGTGCATACGTGCCATGCGGATTGCATTTTCAACTGCATCTGCGCCCGCAGTTGTGAAGAAAACTTTGGCAAAAGTATCCCCAGCTAATTCAACGATGCGTTGCGCGGCTTCATTACGGGCATCATTGGCATGTTGCGGTGCGATAGTTGTTAGAACTTCAGCCTGCTCTTGAATAGCCTTAATTACCTTTGGGTGCTGGTGACCAATGTTTGTGAAAACTAGCTGTGAAGAGAAATCTAAATAAACTTTGCCTGCATGGTCCCAAAATCTAGAGCCTGAGCCGCTTGCAAAAGGAATAGGTGAAATTGCACCTTGGGCAGACCATGAGTGAAATACATATTTACGGTCAGCAGCACTTACGGCCGCTTGCTTTGCTGGATCGCTAATTGGTGCACTCATGAAATTTCAGCCCTTTTATCTAGTAGGTAGCGCCATCTTAACGCCTCAAGTAGATTGCACCTATGACTCAGATTACGCATTGGATCAACGGCTCCCTAGATAGCAAGAAGCCAGAACGCACGGGAGATATCTATAACCCAGCCACTGGAAAAGTAACCGGGACTGTGGCCTTTGCAAATGCGGCCACCGTTGATTCAGCCGTATCTGCAGCAACAGCAGCTTTTGTCGAATGGCGCCATAGCTCACTGACTAAGCGCACGCAGGTTCTTTTCGCTTTTCGTGAATTAGTTCAACAAAACAAAGAAAAGATAGCTGCCCTTATTACTGCTGAGCATGGAAAAGTATTAAGTGATGCTGCAGGTGAAGTAACACGTGGTCTTGAAGTAGTTGAGTTTGCTTGTGGCATTCCACATCTGCTCAAAGGTGGATTTTCAGAGGAAGTATCAACTGGTGTTGATGTTTATTCAATCCGCCAAGCTCTAGGTCCAGTTGCAATCATCTCTCCCTTTAACTTTCCAGCAATGGTGCCCATGTGGTTCTTCCCAGTTGCTATTGCTTGCGGAAACACTGTTGTTGTAAAGCCTTCAGAGAAAGATCCATCTGCTGCAATGTTTATGGCCAAGCTGTGGAAAGAAGCAGGATTGCCAGATGGTGTTTTCAATGTTGTGCATGGAGATAAAGAAGTTGTAGATGCACTCCTTGTTCACCCAGGAATTAAATCAATTTCATTTGTGGGTTCAACTCCTATTGCACGCTATGTGTATGAAACCGGAACTAAAGCCGGAAAGCGCGTTCAAGCATTGGGCGGGGCTAAGAACCACATGATCGTTTTGCCTGATGCAGATCTAGAACTAGCAGCCGATGCTGCCATTAACGCAGGCTTTGGCTCTGCAGGAGAGCGTTGCATGGCAATCTCTGCAATCGTTGCTGTTGAACCTATTGGAAATGCATTGGTTGCACGCATTAAATCCCGTATGGCCAACATTGTTACGGGCGATGGCACCAAGGGCAGCGACATGGGTCCACTTGTTACAGCAGTACACCGTGACAAAGTTGCTTCTTATATTGAGGCTGGAGCTAAAGAAGGTGCAAGCGTTGTTGTTGATGGCCGTGATCTAAAGGTTGATGGCGATGGCTTCTTCCTTGGGCCAACTCTGCTCGATAACGTGAGCCCAAAGATGTCGGTCTATACCGATGAAATCTTTGGTCCAGTTTTAAGCATTCTTCGCGTTAATACCTATGACGAGGCATTGAATTTAGTTAACTCACATCAATATGGAAATGGCACAGCGATCTTCACCAATGATGGTGGAGCTGCACGTCGTTTCCAGAATGAAGTTGAAGTAGGAATGGTGGGAATTAACGTTCCGATTCCTGTGCCAATGGCCTATTACTCATTTGGTGGATGGAAGAACTCATTATTTGGTGATTCACATGCACATGGCACTGAAGGTGTTCATTTCTTTACTCGCGGCAAAGTTGTTACAAGCCGCTGGTTAGATCCAAGCCATGGTGGAATTAACTTAGGTTTCCCACAAAACGACTAAAAATTCGCGCCCAATTGCGCATCAATTAACCCTTATCAACGCTCTAAAGGTAAGATTGCCCCTGTGATGGCCGGTAACTTGGCCTCAAGCAATGTTTAGTTGATTCGTAGAAACCGTTGGTTTCCTTAGGAAAGTAGTTTTCGTGGCCAAGACTCAAGCACATCTTAAAGACCTGCCTGTAAAAAAGCGCGAAAACCTTCGCAACGTTGCCATCATCGCCCACGTTGACCACGGTAAAACAACTCTAGTTGATGCCATGTTGTGGCAGTCAGGTGCTTTTGCTGCCTATAAGAAGCAGGACGATAGCAACGACCGCATGATGGATTCAATGGATCTAGAGCGCGAAAAGGGAATTACGATTCTTGCTAAGAACACTGCGGTTAAGCGCGGTGACACAATCGTTAACATTATTGATACACCAGGCCACGCAGATTTTGGTGGCGAAGTTGAACGTGGACTTGAAATGGTGGATGGCGTTATTTTGCTAGTGGATGCATCAGAAGGTCCACTTCCTCAAACACGTTTCGTTTTGCGCAAAGCGCTAGAGAAGAACTTGCCAGTTATCTTGTTAATCAACAAGGTTGACCGTCCCGATTCACGTATTGCTGAAGTTGTTGATGAAGCATATGAACTCTTCTTAGATCTAGATGCGACCGAAGAACAGATTGAATTCCCAGTTGTGTATGCATCAGCTAAAGCTGGTCGCGCATCACTCAAGCGCCCAGCAGATGGCGCAATGCCAGAAGAAGAAAACCTCGATGTTTTATTCGACACAATCTTCTCTGCAATTCCAGCACCCGAGTATCACGAAGGTGCTCCACTTCAGGCACACGTAACAAACCTTGACTCTTCACCATTCCTTGGGCGTTTGGCTTTGTGCCGCGTGCGCGAAGGTGTTATTAAAAAGGGCCAATCAGTTACCTGGATTAAGACCGATGGAACTACAGAGCGTGTAAAAATTTCTGAACTTTTGATTACTGAAGCACTCGATCGTATTCCAACTCTTGAAGCCCACCCTGGTGACATCATCGCTGTTGCAGGAATTGAAACGATTACTTTAGGTGAAACCCTGGCAGATCTTGAAAACCCGCATGCATTGCCATTAATCATCGTTGATGAACCATCAATTTCTATGACTATTGGTATTAATACTTCTCCTCTTGCTGGCAAGAGTGGAAAACTGCTGACAGCACGCCAAGTAAAGAGCCGTCTGGATGCAGAACTTGTCGGTAACGTTTCATTGCGCGTATTAAACACAGAGCGTCCTGACACATGGGAAGTTCAAGGTCGCGGTGAGCTTCAGCTAGCTGTTCTAGTTGAAATCATGAAGCGCGAAGGTTTTGAATTAACTGTTGGTAAGCCACAGGTAGTTATCAAGAAAATTGATGGCAAAGTTCACGAACCGATGGAGCGTTTAACTATTGATGCACCTGAAGAATATCTAGGTGTTCTTACACAGTTAATGGCACTTCGTAAGGGCCGCATGGAGCAAATGGTTAACCATGGAACTGGTTGGATCCGCCTTGATTATCGTGTGCCATCCCGTGGACTTATTGGTTTTAGAACTGAGTTCTTAACTGAAACTCGCGGAACAGGATTGCTGCACCACGTCTTTGATGGCTACGAAGCTTGGCACGGCGATATCCGTACACGCGGAACAGGCTCCCTTGTTTCAGACCGTATGGGAACAGTTACATCTTATGCACTCTATGGAACACAAGATCGCGGAACAATATTTGTTGAGCCAGGCGATGAAGTCTATGAAGGTATGGTTATTGGCGAGAACTCTCGTTCAGATGACATGGACGTTAACTGTGTTCGCGAAAAGAAACTGACAAACATGCGTGCATCAGGCACAGATGAATCAGAGCGTTTGATTCCGCCTAAGAAGCTCAACATGGAAGGTGCTCTTGAGTTCTGCCGTGAAGATGAGTGCGTTGAAGTTACGCCAGCTGTAGTTCGTATCCGCAAGGTTGTTCTTGATGGTGACGAGCGTGCCCGTACTACTGCCCGTCAGAAGAAGGCGAACCTGAACGTTTAGTTTTTCTTAATCACCTTAGTTAAGATTGCGGCAATTTCGGCAATATCTATTTCACCTTTAGCGATGTCGAGAATCATTTTTTCGGCATCGTCAATATCCATCTTTAGATCACGATCATTCATTAAGCAGAAGATGCGACCAGCAGACCAGGCAATTCTCTTGTTGCCATCAATAAGAGCATGGTTGCGAGCTAGAGAATGAATGAGGGAAGCAGTTTTCTCTTCAAATGAAGAATATGCATCCTCGCCATAGATAGTGGTCTGTGGTCGCATTGCTGCAGACTCAAGAAGACCTACATCGCGAACTCGAAAATCTGCAATAAGAGATTTTCCTATTTCAAGAAGATCTTGAAGATCTAAATAATCAAATTGATCATTCACTGAGACAAGCGATCAAGGAGCTCTGCATCCTCTTCTGCTACGCGCGCGATTGCACTGGTCAAACGTTGCGGTCTGCGAGAGATGTAGGCGTTTACGGCAGCCAGTGCAGCTTCCTGCATTGAGATGCCATCTTGTTCTGCGGCTGCTCGAAGACCAGCGCTTTGTTCGGGGGTAAGTCGTAAGTTCATTGCCATGAAGAAATGGTACCAGAGTGGTACCACAATTAAACCTCCCAATAGGGAAAAGGGCTGTTTTGTCATAGCGGTCAGGCAAGATAACCACTGTGAGTAAGCAGAGCTTTTCCCTTGTTGCACCTAATGCACCGAAATCTACTCCTGCACTTACCCCTGATCAGGCAGCTGCGATTCAACATCGCGGTAGCCCTTTAGTCATTCACGGTGGTCCTGGCACAGGTAAAACAACTGTTTTAGTTGAAGCTGCGCTATCGCGTATTGCGCAGGGCCAAAACCCAGATTCAATTCTGCTGCTTACCTTTGGTCGCGAACGCGCTTCTGAATTACGTGATGCCATCGCACTTCGCACAACCAAGACCATGTTTGAACCACTTGCTCGCACCTTTCACTCACTTGCTTTTTCAATTATCAAGATGAAAGCAAAGGATGATCCTGAACCAATTCTGCTCAGTGGTCCAGAGCAAGAGAGCTACATCAAAGAGCTTTTGCAGGGCGATATTGCAGATGGCTATAAAGAGTGGCCAAAAGATTTACATGCAGCGCTAACCACCAATGGCTTTGCCCGCGAGCTTCGTGATTTAATCTTGCGTGCATCAGAGCGAGGTATTGGACCAGATGAGTTAGAAAAGCTTGGGACAACTGAGGGCGAGAAGTATTGGTCGGCTGCTGCAAAATTTTGGAAGCGCTATTTAAATTCAATGGTGATGCGCGAAATTAGTGCAGTTGATGCAAAGCTGCGCATTGACCCATCTGAATTAGTCTCACGTGCAGCTATTCATCTTTATAACAACCCAGATGTTCTCTTTGCTCTGCGAGCACGCTTTACAACAATTATGGTTGATGAATTTCAAGAATCTGATCCCGCCCAGCGCGCACTGCTTGCCATGATCACCGGTGACGATGTCATCATCGCGGCTGATGCAGACTCTGCTGTTGGTCGCTTTCGCGGAGCAGATCCTGATGGCTTATCTGCAGCCCTTGATCCATATCGCGCAAAAGAGATTGTTCTAAACACAGGCTTTAGAAATTCTTCAACTATTTTTGATGTGGGATTGAGCTTTGCAAAGAATATGAAGGGCTCACAGACCACACGCAAACGCAGCTGTGGCAATGAAAAT
>CALBFE010000034.1 GCA_937888825.1 uncultured Actinomycetes bacterium
GCACTGGCGGGATAAACAGGAAGATACTTTCCTGCAAAAGAACTTGCTGCAGCATCAACATCATTGCCATCTGGAATCATTTCGTAATCAGGATGGGCCAACTGCTTCTTGCCATTAAATACGCCTACCTTGCCGGCAAATAAACCTTGACGTCCTGCCTTTAACTCTTTTTCTCGCCACGCTTGATTGAAGAAGGTGAGCGAGAGCTTGTCCGTGCCATCGGTGACGACGACTTCAAAGATGCTTCCTTTGCGCCCACGCAGCGGCCTATTTGTTGAACTGAGCACTTCAGCCAAAATAGTTACTTCATCGCCTTCTACTAACTCTGAAATATCTGAGAGCTCGCCTCGCACTAAATACCTGCGTGGATAGTGGCGCATCAAATCGCCAACGGTTCTTATGTCAAAAGTATCGGTGAGAACTTTGGCAGTGCGATCTCCTATTACTGAGGAGAGTTTGCTTTCAAGATCTGCCATGGTGGCATTCTCTCGTATGAGTTGGATGTGTGCGGAGTTAACGCGCCATAGTCAGAGTTTTATCGCAATCTCCCCAGCCAGAGTGCGTGATTACGATTGCAATCTTCTTATCTAGCCACTTGGAGATAGAGATCTCTAGTCTGCGGGCAAGATCGGCATCTAAATGTTCGGTGGGTTCATCCAAGATAAATACATCGGCATCGGCGAGCAGTACTCGTGCAATTGCTAAGCGTTTGGCTTCTCCACCAGAAATTACGCGTCCGAATTCGCCAATAACTGTGTCTAATCCATATTCGAATTCGCGCAGCAAGCCATCGAGTTCCACGCACTCAAGTGCTGCAAGGATTTGCTCGTCAGTGACATCCTGATTTGCGATTTTCATATTCTCGCGAAGGGAAGTATTAAAGATGTGTGATCGCTGAACTGTTCCAACTATTCGACCTCCAGTGCTGCCAAAACTAGTCAGTTCGTTTCCATTAACTTGTATGGATCCCTTATAAGGAAGCAGTGCAAGCAAGCCCATCGCTAGAGTTGATTTGCCACTTCCGCTGCGACCTCGGATAACTAGTAGTTCACCTCTTGTAATTTCAAAATCAATAGGGCGCATGAATTCCGCATCCCAAGCAACCCTTACTCCTTCTGCCTTAATAGAAGAAATTTCCTCACTTAACTGACGTCCCTGTTGTAACTCTGAAGCTTCCTGCATTAACTGGTCAACTGAATGCTGAGATTTTAGTAACTTACCTGCAGTAAATAGATTGGGATACCAAGCGGTGATAGCTTCAAAGATTACGAGAGGTAAAAAGATAAGCATGCTTATCTGCACAGGTGGTATCCCCTGAGTTATAGCCAATGAATAAGCTAGCCAAGAAAGTCCAACAACTGAACCAGCAATAAGAAGATTTGTTAGCGTGGAAAACCCGAAGATACTTTTAAGGAGATTCTCCTCTTTCGAACGTATTTTCTTTTCCTCTGTCTTTGATGCAGATAAGTTCTCATCCAAGTATCCGTATATCGCCGCCTCAGCCACACCCTGCACACTGGATTGAATGAGCTGCGTGTAGGAATTCTCGCTGCTCTCGATGTCACGGGCAATATTTTCACTCTTGTTTTTGATTAGTCTTGGAACGATAAACAAAAGCATGGCACTTGCGGGAAGCGTAATTTTCAAACTCTGCGGGTGAATCCATAATCCCAGCAAGGCGCCTGTAAGAAGAGAAATTACTGCTGATGCATGTGGAAGTTTGATACGTAACTGATACTCCTGTGCTCGCTCAACATCATCAACAATCGTTTTCACCGCAGTCCCAGAGCTAAACCTGCCAGAAGTTGAAATTGAACTAGATGCGATTTTTGTATAAATCCCCACGCGAAGTGCAGTAAGGCGCGCAAAGACAACTTTATGACTTACCAATCTCTCTGTATAGCGTGCAGCTGATCGGAAAATTCCAAAAAAGCGAACCATGACGATGGAAACACTTAAGGTCAGAATTGGAGGATGCGAAGCAGCCATTGTTATTAACCAAGCACTAGAAATGGTCAGGCCTATTCCTCCAATGAAGGCAAAAGCGCCAAGGAAATATGCAATTAACATCATGAGAGAGCACCTCGCACAAATGTTGAAGTTGTGTCACCTTTTTCTAGAAGAGAAAGATCGTGAGAAACACAGATAACTATCGCTCCATTTGCTGCATATTCGCGCAGTGTCGCCAGGACTTGAT
Organism: uncultured Actinomycetes bacterium; assembly: GCA_937888825.1. Classification (GTDB taxonomy): domain Bacteria; phylum Actinomycetota; class Actinomycetes; order Nanopelagicales; family Nanopelagicaceae; genus Planktophila. Next base: position 2,198 of record CALBFE010000034.1, read on the forward strand.
TACTGCTCTCTTGGTCCAAATCTGCAGTTGGTTCGTCGGCGATAATCACACGGGGTTTAGCGGCCAGTGCGCGGGCGATAGCAATCTTTCTTATTTGTCCACCAGAGGCGGCCGAACCACCTTCGCTTGCATTTGCTAAGGGTGTATCAAGTCCTTGAGGTAAATCACTTAATGGAAGACCGCACTTTTTTAGCATGGCAGAAATGACATCATCGCGCAGCGAACTATCTACTAATGTGAATTGCTTGCGCACAGTTCCTGATGCAAGTGCAGGGTTCTGCGGAATCCAGCCAATGACTTTGAACCACGATTCTTGGTGTGCAGGGCTGAGTTCGATTGCGTCTGCATAAACCTTTGCTGTTTTACCCACTCCCAACAAATTCATTGCAAAACTTGTTTTACCAATACCGGATTCTCCAACAATGAAGTGGATATCTCCGCCTTTTAGTTGACCCGCATCAATTGTGGAGTTGATGCGTCTTGGGACATTTAAACTCCACTTCTCCCATGCAAGCTCTGAAAGAGATGAGAAATCATGCTGAACTTGGTCCACTTTTTTCTCTGCCATATTTCGTATGGCGCTCAATTCGGCTAAGGCTTGCGTGCCATCGACTGAGGCATGAAAGAGTGA
>CALBFE010000035.1 GCA_937888825.1 uncultured Actinomycetes bacterium
TCGTATCGATAGTTAGTGCGATGTAAACTACAGTCATGACAACGGTTATCACCGTTAATATTTTCTGCAACTTCATAACTACGCTGAATCCAAGAACTCCACCAAAAACGGTGAGTGATACCGCTATTAAAAATCCAAGTATCAAAGCAAGGTTCTGGTCTACTCCCCCAATTCTAGAAAAGACAGTCCCTGTTGCAAGGGTGGCAAGTGAGACTAAAACTGTTTCCCATCCGACGAAGATAAAATATGAAAGGAATCCAGGAATGATGCTGCCCTTCACTCCAAAGGAGGCTCGAGCTAACACCATTGTTGGCGCATTTGAACGCTTGCCGGCTAAAGAACTAATACCGACCAAGAAAAAGGAACAGATGGTGCCGATAATCGCAGCCCATGTGGCTTGCCTAAATGAGATTCCAAATCCTAAGAAGAAGGAGCCGTAAGACAGCGCTAGGAGTGAGACATTTGCTCCAGCCCACGGCCAGAACAATGAGCGCGCCGATCCCCGTCGTTCTGATTCTTCAATCAGGTTGGGACCATTGAGTTCTAATTCAAAAATAGGCATTGGTGCAGTCTACTTCTTTCGCCGCCTGTCATAGATGAACCAAAGGCCTATTACTCCAAAACCCACAGCAAATTGGATGATGTGGGTTGTGTGTACTTGGAAAAAATTATGATTAACATGTTCATTTACGGCCACCGTTGGTTGAGTTTGCAATGGTGACTCTTCTGCTGTCTGTTTTTGAGTTGCATCAGTTGCTGAAGGTGTGGGCTTTTTAGTAGAACCAGATGATGCGTTTGCAGTATTTGTTGAAGCGCCATTTACCGTAAAGACTATAGAGCCTTCCACGGGGTGGCCGTCCTCGGATACAACTCGATAGTAGGCAGTAATTTTCCCACTTGCGGAGAGATCCTTTATGGTTGCAATGATGCGCGCACCAGCTACTAAGACTGGAGAGTTTTGTAGCTGCCTTCCCGATTCATCTTTGACTACGAGAGTATTTATCTTTGTTCCATCTATCTCGGTCAAATTGCCATCAAATTCAAACCATACTTCAGCCGGCATAGTTTCAAGTACAGCGTTATTTCTGGGAAAAGAATTTGAAGTTTGTGCGTGCCCAAAGACATTTGGGGTTTGAAGAAGCAGGAGACCAATAAGTATCAAAGTAGATGTCAATAATCTTTTCATTGATCTCCTGCCTTTTCTCCTAGATTAAGTCTTACAGCGTAGTAGTAATTGACGGAGCTGGACCCCACTCAATTGTTGGCTCTGCTGCCTTTGTTGTGCCATCTGTAATGTGCCAATTCAGATATAGCGGAAGTTTAGTTCCATTGGCCTGAGTTGAGAAACAGATTTGCGTTGTCTTTAGGTCGATCTTTTGAGCCGTCTTGTTCCATTTCACTTTTAATCCAAAGTCATAGAACGTTCCATCATCTATAGCCCATGACTTCGCTTTAGCTGTCCAAGTCACGGTGTAGTAATCAGGAACTTTGTTTGCATCCACTGTTGTTGATGCAACTACTGTGGCTTTGAATCCCTGATGGAATTCAGGTGTTGGCTTTCCAGCAGCGGCCGGCACTTCCACCTTAAAAACACTAGTTGGATAAGCAACTTCCTTGTAGTGGCAGCCATGGCCAAGGCTCATCCAGATTCTGCTGGATTGACCTGCCTGCAATGTGTAGCCCTTTGGCTGAACGCTCACATGTGCAGATGCTGGATAAACTCCAATGCTCATGGTTAGTGCAAGGACAGAGAGTGCGATAGTTAACTTCTTTTTCATAGTGATTCCTTAAATTTCAACTGGATTCCGCTAAATAGGCAGCCCAAAAACAACTATGCGGGTTTAGTTATTTCATGCAGCTGCTATAGAAGGTGGCGCTCGTTCATAGACAAAGCGCAAAACTCTTTGAGATTCTTCGATTCGCAAAAAATTGGACGCTGTCAGAACCAATTTCTCAGGAAGATTTATGGGTTCAAAAACAATTTTGTGGGCGATAAAGAATCCGACGCGAGAAAGGATTTCTTCGAAATGTCTCACGAGGTGAAAGGAGATAATTACTGTGGCAAAGTGTGCCATAGACATTCGGCTCCCATTGGGTGAAGCCCCGAATGAAAAGTGTCCTGCAAATTGAAATAGCAGTAAAACTGCACCTAATTTCGGCCCCGAGAAATCCTTCGGGTTTTTAAGAAATATAACTGTTGCGCTGAATACGAAGACAAGTGGGGCGAACCACCTAATTGTTGGTTCTCCTCCGCCAAGTAAGTGAGCGATTACCATACTCAATGTGCACAATGAAGCCAATCCAATTGAACGAATGGCCCTATTCAGCAACATCTAGCCATCTTAGTCAAGAAAGAAGTCGAGAAGGAAATCCTTTGTCCCTGGGGTAACAGAATACTTTTCTAGATCAGTAATTCCTTCTGATGCCAATAACTCATCATCGACAAAGAAATTGCCTGTGCACTCGGCAGCTGGTCGATTAAAAATCACATATGCCGCATCTGCCAAGATTTCAGGCTTGCGACCAGCCAGGGCATCAATGCCTGGAATCATTTGAAGAGCAGCAGTATCAATAACTGTTCGTGGCCACAGCGCATTCACAGCAATTCCATCGCGCTTGAACTCTTCAGCCATTCCCAATACACACATACTCATGCCGTATTTAGCCATTGTGTAAGCAACATGGTTTTTAAACCACACTGGCTTCATTGATAGCGGTGGTGACAGGTTCAAAATATGAGGATTGCGACCATCGGCAGCTGATTTGCGAAGATGTGGCAAAGCAGCCTGAGAAGTTAGAAAAGTACCGCGCACGTTCACATCAAACATGAGATCAAAGCGCTTAGCTGGTGTTGCATCTGTGCGAGTCAGATTAATAGCACTTGCGTTGTTGACCAAAATATCGATGCCACCAAAGGCTTCTGCGGCTTGATTAACTGCGGCCTCAATCTGGAGTTCATCTCGAAGATCGCATTGAATAGCAAGGGCTTTTCCACCTGCGGCTTCAATTTCGGCAGCTGCTGTGTGAATAGTTCCTGGAAGTTTTGGATTAGGGTCTGAGGTTTTTGCCGCGATAGCAACGGATGCACCATCGGCTGCGGCGCGCAATGCAATCGCTAAGCCAATACCGCGAGATCCTCCTGTGATGAATATGCGCTTTCCTGCAAGTGTCATGATTTCCCCTTCTTAGCCATAAACTTCATAAACGCTTCCATCGCTTCATCTGATTGCAAAGCCATGGCAAAGATTTCAAACTCTGCCTTCATCACTGCTGCCACTGATTCGTGATTGCGAGCCTTAAGCAAAGCCTTTGTGTTTATAATCGCCTGTGGTGGTTGCTCAGCAATGTGTTGGGCAATCTTTGTTGCACCGGCCAATGCATCTGAGTTAATTTCTGCAATCAGACCCATTTCAAGTGCTGCATCTGCGCCAAAAGATTCACCCGTAAAGAAAATCTTGGCAGCTCTTTGATATCCCACTAATGCAGGAAAGAGGAAACTTGAACCTGCTTCAGGCACCAAACCTAAAGATGCAAAGGGCATTGAGAAGTTGGCAGAAGGAGATGCGACTACAACATCGCAATGCAAAAGCATCGTTGTGCCAACTCCGACTGCATTGCCTTTAACTGCAGCAATGAGTGGTTTAGGAAAGTTAAGTAAGGCTGCTAAGAATTGGGCTACCTCTGAAGAATCACTCGTTGGTGGGTTATCCATAAAGTCGACGATGTCGTTTCCTGCAGTGAAATGATCACCTTCACTTGTAAGAATGACCGCACGGATACCAAAGTCCCCCGCGGCATCATTGAGACCCTTAGCTAAGCCGGCATACATCGCCCGCGTAAGAGCGTTCATCTTTGCGGGCCTATTGAAAGAAAGGGTCAGGATTGAGCCTGACTGTGTGGCCAAAATTTCACTCATTGGCCCATCTTAGGGGTGATATTCCGATGAACAAAGGAGGAGGATAGAGACACCGCGGAGAGGTGGCGTATAAATGGCAAGAGACATAACTATTGCAACACGAGAACTATCCCCCTTTGAACAGTTAGTCCTCAATCTTTTATGTGAGGGTAAATCCAACTCCGCCATCGCTAATGAAACTGCCCATACTGAAAAAGTAATTGAAAATACGGTCAGCCGAAGTGCCCAGGTATTTGGAATTAAATCTGATAGCGAAACTAATTTGAGAGTTCTTCTTGCACTTGCATTCAGAGCGCATTATGGAGATAAAGCTTTTGATGAATTAAATGTGCCTTGTGCGCATCTGGAAGTTGGACCAGACGGCAAGGCGATGTGCAACCGTCACGTTGACTAATGTCTGTCTGTTAAGTCACAGTACCTGAGGGCTAACCCTCCCTAACTCCGTTTTCAATTTCATCGAGTGGTGACCCTCGCAATTTCGAACTCTCACACATAGTTAGAAGAGTTAACTATGAAGTGCATCAATACACATGATGCCTAAAAGGAGAGTAATTAAATGAAACGTAGAACTTTTGACAAGCTGGTTTCTTTCGTCGGTCTTGGCCTAGCAACACTTCTATTCATATTTGCAGGGTTACTGAATTTCGGAGCGAATTTTGCTAACGATTCTGTTGCAAGCCAGTTGGAAAATCAAAACATTTCCTTCCCTGCCCAGGATGCAATGCCAAGTGAAACTAAGGATCAACTAGCCAAGTGGGCTGGAATGAAAGTAGTTACAGGAGAAATGGCGAGAGATTACTCAGATCTATACATCTGGGAACATATGAAAGGCTCAGCAATTGCAGTAATGGGTAAGCCAGCTACTTACTCTGAGGTCTCAGGTGTTTACATGGGCCTTGTGCGCGGTGGAAGTACTGACGTAGAAAAAATTAAGCAATACGGCGATCTTCGTGAAACACTCTTCATGGGCAACACTCTTCGTGGCATGCTCCTTGAGGCGTATGCATTTGGAACTCTGGGTGTCATTGCAGGATATGCAGCTATTGCATCTTTAGTTGGCGGAGTTCTTTTCCTCTTGCTAGGTATCGCCGGGTTAATGCACATTCGTCGCACTCCTGAGGATGCGACGATTTAACCCTCAACTCTCCGTGAGGGGTTAGAAAAGGTCCCCTGGTTAATACCAGGGGACCTTTTCGTTCCTACTTCTTTTTAGCGCTCAATCTTTCCAGTGATGAAATCTTCCACTTTATTATGAGCTTGCTCATCTGTGTACTGAACAGGTGGTGTCTTCATGAAGTAGCTAGAAGGTGAGAGCAGGGCTCCACCGATCTTGCGATCTAGACCGATCTTTGCGCAACGTAGTGCATCGATGATGACACCAGCAGAGTTGGGTGAATCCCATACTTCCAACTTGTATTCCAAGTTAAGAGGAACATCGCCAAAAGCGCGGCCTTCGAGGCGAACGTAGGCCCACTTGCGATCATCTAGCCATGGAATGTAGTCAGAAGGTCCGATGTGAACATTCTTCTCACCCAAGTCGTGCTCTAACTGTGATGTTACAGAGTTAGTCTTTGAAATCTTCTTGGATTCAAGGCGATCACGCTCGAGCATGTTCTTGAAGTCCATATTTCCACCAACGTTTAATTGGTATGTGCGATCGAGGTGAACACCACGATCTTGGAACAACTTAGCCATGATACGGTGAGTAATTGTTGCTCCCACCTGGCTCTTGATGTCATCTCCCACGATTGGAAGACCAGCATCAGCAAACTTCTTTTCCCATACTGGGTCAGAGGCGATAAATACTGGAAGTGCGTTAACGAAAGCACATCCTGCATCAATTGCGCACTGTGCATAGTACTTAGCGGCAACTTCTGATCCCACTGGCAAGTAGCAGATCAAAACATCTACTTGTTCTTCCTTTAATACTGCAACGACGTCCACTGCAGGGACATCGGATTCTTTGATTGTTTCGCGGTAGTACTTACCAAGACCGTCATTAGTAACTCCGCGCAAAACTGGTACCCCGGTCTTTGCAACATCAGAGAATTTAATGGTGTTATTCTCGCTGGCCCAGATGGCATCAGCTAGATCTAGACCGACCTTCTTGGCATCAATGTCAAAGGCTGCAACGAACTTAACGTTGGAAATGTGATACGCCCCAACAGTTGCATGCATAAGACCTGGGATCTCTTGATCAAGGGCAGCATCCTTGTAATAGGTAACGCCTTGAACTAAAGAGTTGGCACAGTTTCCTACGCCAACGATTGCAACACGGATGTCGCCTTTACCGGTTGTTA
>CALBFE010000036.1 GCA_937888825.1 uncultured Actinomycetes bacterium
CAGAGCGCACTGATGAAGAAAAGGCTGCAGTAATCCTTGACGAGGTTCTCGCTTCTTAAGTTGTGAGTCCTCTTTCCTTAAAAGTTGTAGTGGCAGTAACTTCGCCAGTTGCATTTGAGTCTTTAGAAAAGAACTCGATATTAGCGACAAGTTTTTCTGTTGCCCACGCCTTTAGCGTTGAAACGGGAATCTCAACCCACCTTGCAATTGCGCTAGAGGATGCTTCAAAAGCATCAGATTTTGATTGCGAAATTCTTGTGTGTGATCCAAGTAACCCTCATTCCCTAGCTCAGGCAATTAAAAACTCAACTCCTTGTGACTTAGTTGCAATTCATGATTCGCAGCGTCCATTGACTAGAACAGTCCAGTTTCATCGTGTGCTTGAGGCTCTGATTGGTGATGTCCAAGCCGTTCGTCCAGCTGGTGCCTTTACTGAGACTCTCAAAAGCATTACGAACGAAGAGACTATTGAAGGCACTATTGATCGAACATCAGTGCTTCGCATTTCAACCCCTGAAATCATTGACTTGAGTGCGATTGACTTTAATGGCAATAATTCAACCTGGTTCGTTCCACTCAATCAGGATGCAAAAACGATGAATGTGGAAGCTGATCCAGAATCATTACGAGTCAACTCTGTTGCTGAAGTAGAACTCATGGAGTCATTTGTTCACTGGCGGCAGAGTATTGCTTAAATTTAATCCTGCTTTTTTAGATTCTTATACTCTCGTAGCATTTTAATTGGCTTACCAAAGGTCGCTTTTGGCAAATTCCAGAGCAGAGTCTTAGGAGTTCTCCAGAAACGCTTCCAGAGCCTAAAAGGCTTAGTGGCTATTCGGTGTGGTAAATCTTTAATGTAGTTATCCCATAAATCATTACTCTCATGCTCAACGCGTGTATTACATACCCCGCATGTAGTAGAAACTAATAGGCGCCCAGCATATACAAGCTGATGCAGGGTCTCTTTACGACAGTGCACGCAGTTAAGTTCAGCTTCTAAGACTTCATTACTCAATCTTTGTACCCCCTTCGCGCTAATACATGCTCTGCAATTGCTAAATCTTGCGGATATGTAATTTTTACATTTGATACATCTGCATTTACTGCCTTAGTTTTTACTTCTGGAAAATACTTCTCCATGCAAGCTGCAGTATCAGTCCCGGTGAAACCATCAACTGCGGCTTTACGATATGCCAACAATAATTGGGGTGCAAGAAATCCTTGTGGAGTCTGAACTCGTACCACTCTATCTTCTCTCACCGTATCCATCTCACGAGGATCAACGGCAATTGTTGGAATTGCACCTCCGTGACGATGCGCAGCATCGGCAATCTCGCGAAAGAGTGCAGGGGTTGCAAGTGGTCTGGCACCATCATGAATCAAAACAACTTCAATCTCGCCAGACTCGATTTGCGGAGCAATATAGGTAAGTGCGTTGTATTCACTTTCGTGGCGACTAGCACCACCATGAACGATTTCGACCTTAATACCGCGTACCTCGCGCTCAAGGGTTGTCCGAGCCATCGCATCATCATCTGGGTGGATAACTAAAATGATGCGAGCCTTATTAAAACTATTAGCTGCATTGACTAAAGAGCGAGAAATGATGCGGCGACCACTCAGCGGTAACCAGACCTTATTTGTGGAGTGACCAAAGCGAGATCCAGCACCCGCCGCCAGCACAATAAGTGCGGCTTTCATTCCTGATTTCATGGGGCAATTGTGTCATGCTTGCCCACATGTTGGGCCGGCGCAAAAAGAAGGATCATATAGAGAAAGCCGCTGAAATCATTGCTAAGCACCATGCAAAGAAGGACCGTAACGCTGGCTTATTTACTGAACTGCAGGAAGAAAAGCGCCGGCAGTTAGGGCTGCACCCAACACTTAGACCAGATCCCAAAGAGGTGCGGGCAGAGAAAACAAAAGACCCACTGACTAAACGTCAGCGGGTGTTTTTGGAAGAGCTAGGGCTTAATCCCAAGGAGAAGTAGGAACTAAAGTCCAGCCCCACGAAAGATAGAGATTATTTCTTCCGTACTGCTAGCTGCATCTAAGGCGTTCAAAAATTCTGCATCCTGTAGTGATCCAATAACAGCCATAAGTAAATCAACTTGTTCTGCTGGATTAGTAATAAGTAGTGGCAAAATCATTTTTACTTGAACCTTTTCATCCAATGAACCCATTTCTCCAAACTCAATTGGATTTTTAAGTTTAAAGAAACCAACTCCATCAGCATTTACATGAACAGAATCAGTATGTGGAATTGCAACAGGAATCAGAGTTGGTAAACCAGTTGGAAATTCTGACTCTCGTTTGATTGCAGCTTCGAGCCAGGTACTCTTAAATAGGCCAGCCACACCACCCAATTGGGCGATTTTTTCGAGTGCTTGTTCGGCAGAATCAGCTTCTAGTTCATGCGCAACTAGATGGTCAATTAGTCGAATTCCTGAAGTCATGAATGAAATCTAGTGTTATTTAGGACCCTCCGCTATACACTTTTTACAACCTGATTTGCCAAAGGCGTTTATGACGGGATGCTAGATGAGTAAAAAAGTTTTAGTTATATGTGGCACTGGTGTTGCGACATCAACAGTGGTTGCCATAAAAATCAAAGACTTTTGTTCATCAAGAGGTATTCCTGTTGTAGTTACCCAAGGCAAAGTAATGGACATTGTGCGCGGCATCGAAGGATACGATTTAATCGTTGCCACAACCCCTATCCCCTCCACCGTAAAAATCCCTGTGATTCAAGGCCTCTCCTTTTTAACTGGAATAGGCAATGAAGCAACGTTGGAGAAGATTGCACAAGCACTTAGCTGACAGAATTTCTGTCAGTTTTTTTGGTTAGGAGGAGATCTTGAACGGCATTTTAGAATCTATTAGTAAACTGTTTTTGGACTTAGGAGCTTCAATTGCACTTCCAGTCCTGATTACAGTGTTCGGGTTAATGCTAGGCGAAAAACTCCCGCGAGCATTTCGTGCTGGCGTTACCATCGGTATCGGATTTATTGGTATCGGTTTAATTATTGGCCTTTTGTTCGGGAAAGTTGGCCCAGCAGCGCAAGGTCTAGCAGATCGCTTTAATGTTGATCTAACAATTGTCGATGTCGGCTGGCCAGCAAGTGCTGCTATCGCATTCGGCTCTAAAGTTGGAGCAATCATAATTCCGATCTGTTTGTTAATGAATATCTTCTTGTTGGCTATTGGCCTAACCAAAACTTTTGACATTGATCTATGGAACTACTGGCACTTCGCATTTATTGGTGGACTAGTAGCAGCAATCACAGAGAGCTACGCCAAGGGAATCGTGACAGCATTGATTGCAATGATGTTAACTCTGGCATTAGCCGACTGGGCTGCACCGCGAATTCAAGCGCACTATGACTATCCAGATATTTCATTCCCACATGGAACATCAGCGGCTTATGCAATTCTTGCGTATCCACTGAACTGGTTATTTGATCGCATTCCAGGATTCAATAAGTTAAAAGCTGATCCAGAATCAATCCAAAAGCGATTTGGAATCTTTGGTGAGACAACAATGCTGGGCTTGTTTATTGGTCTTGCACTTGGTGTAGCAGGTTTCGGATTTGATGAACCGCGTGCGGATATCATTGCAATCTTGGGCCTTGGAATCACTCTGGCCGCCGTCATGTTGTTGCTACCTCGTATGGTTGCAATTTTGATGGAAGGTCTTGTTCCTATTTCAGAGGCTGCTCGCTCATTTGTTAGCAAGCGCTTTCCAGGACGCAAGTTCTATATTGGTCTAGATTCAGCAGTAGTTATTGGACAACCAGCTGTAATTGCAACATCACTTATTCTGGTTCCGGTAACTCTTCTAACTGCAATCGCACTTGCACCATTTGGTAACAAGGTTTTCCCACTGGTTGACCTTGCAACAATTCCATTTATTGTTTGTTTGATGGTTCCAATTTTTGGTGGAAACATCATTAGGTCTGTTGCTGGTGGAGCAATCCTTATTGGCGGCGGACTATTCATAGCAACAGCAATCGCACCAACATTGACAGAAGTTGCAGTTAGTTCTGGATTTAATAACGATACTGGCGGAACAATTTCTTCACTTGTAGATGGCGCAAATCCAATGACAGGGTTGTTCTACTGGCTCAGTGATATTGGAGGATGGGCAGGTATTGGAATTCTAGGAGCAGTAACTCTAGCAATTTCAGTGCTTGTAAAGATGAAGGTTAAGCACAATATATCTTCAAGCGTAATGAACTAAAGGCAAAGCACACCTTCTAGTTACAAAAACAATAGGCCCTCAGTGATGAGGGCCTATTGTTTTATCTAAAATATTAAGAAGCGTAGGTCAAACCTAGTTGGTCTTGTTCTCTGCGAAGCTTCACGATCAAAGAATCTGCTTTGAGCTCAACATGATTATAAGTAAGTAGTTCGCCCACACCGATTGCCTTGATTATTTTTGCTCCAGCAATCAAACCAATGGGAACTAAGTTCTCACGCTTTGCATCAAGAGCGTTATCTGCATAACCGCGCACGGTGTATCCACCGATACCATCAATAACATCTCCAACGGCTAGATCCTTCTTAGTCATTGATATGACTTCAGCATTCAGATGCGGGGCAAATAATGAAGATTCGCGATCAAGGATTGCACGATAAACAGTGATTGGAGCTTCAATAGAAGCTAAGTGGAATGGTCGATAGAGGGCAAAGTAAGGTCCAGGTCCCATAGAGAGATAACTCATTTCATGGGCGATGTATGGATCCTTATGTCGCACCACAACAAATACTCCAGGGGCAACATCGCCTGTGCAGTAATCCACTACGCCAGGGCGATCTAGAACTCCACCATCTGCTTGCAAAGCAAAGGTATCTTGTAAAGTCTTTACAGATGAAGCTGGTCCATTCATTCCCCGTTTTGATAGCTGCAGGCCTGTTGTGTTGGCCAGTGCAACCATCTCAGTCATTGTTTTAGAACCATCAGTAAATGAGCACAGCATCTTTGGGTTCATCTTCTTCTTTATCGCAGTCTCTTTAACTGAATCAGGGTTACTCAAAGGCTCAAAAGGATTGTTTTTACCTTTTCCTGCACACACAATTTCAAAGTTAAGATCACGTGCATAATCCACTAATACCTTGGCTTCAACGGGTTCATCTCCATGGCAGACGGCATAGATAACGCCGTTATCTTGAGCAATTTTATGCAGAAGCGGCCCAATAGTTACGTCCATCTCAACATTGAGAACAACGACATCCTTTTTTGCCTTTAGTGAAGAGTGAGTTATTCGTGCACCAATATCTGGAATTCCTGTTCCCTCAACGACTAGATCTACTGGAAGCTCGCTGACTATTTCAGAGTTAGAAGTTCCAGTTGATTTTCCTTCAAGGATTGCCTTTGAAAGAACTGCTTTATCATCACTAAAAACGATGTCAGTGATTCCTAAGTCTGCATAAACAATTTTGATGCGCTCTGGGTCAATATCAATCACAACAGAAAGGCTAATTCCATCCATGTGCCCGAGTTGGTTACCAAAACCGCGGCCCATCTGACCCGCTCCAACCAAAGCAATTCTTGTGTCACGTCCAATTTTCTGTGCGTGTTCGCGCAATCGTGATGAGTAAGACACCGTAACTCTTTTCTAAGGTTGAGAAATCACAACGAGGCGATCTCCGACTTGAACTGTTGGAAGCGACACTGCTTCTACATTTACATCTCCAGGCATTTCAGGTTCAGTCAAACCATTTGCCTTGAGATCTAAATGGCCAAGATTTAATAGGTTTTCGCTGGCGACTGAGCCAACAGCTAGAACATTAAAAACGTTCTCATTAATTTTGATCATGTCACCTTTTTGTGGAGCACGAGTTGCCACCTCAGGAACATGAATTATTGAGAACTCATGAAGTTCTGCCGGTGCATTCTCACCAAACCACACCAGAACACCTTGCTCTGCAAAGTCTGGGACTAATTCCCCGACAGCAGTAACTGTGGAGGAGTAAACAATTTCTGGCAATGGCTTAGCTTTCTTTAATATCGACAGCTTTTACGCCTGATACAAATAATTCTTTAGTAATGAACATCGCAAGTGGGCCAGCTGGGCTTGTTGCGTGAATATCAACTGTTAAAACCTTCTTCATTGGATACACACCAACGCGCGCTGTTCCGCCACAATCAATAACTGCAACTGCGATCTTGTCGAATGGAACGCTGCTCTTGAAACCATCAAAAGGTATTCCCCCGGTTATCTCTGCAATGCGAGCTGCTACCGGGTGAATTCCACCGCCAGTAACTGAGTAAATGTATGGGCGATCATCTGTTGGCGTGATTGTTAAAGGTCCACCCCAGCCACCTTTGCCTGCTGAAATTACTACTGACTTATATGCGCCCATTTGTTTCTCCTTTTCATTCGGTAACTAGTTTTACTTCTGAGAGTATTAAACCCCAAGGTGCGGTTACCCACACCTTGGGGTTTAAATTCACTACTACTTGCTGGTGTAAAGGCCAAAGCTAGCGAAGTAAGCGATTACAACTGATAGAGGACCAGTGACCAAACGGCTAAATAGCACCGCTGGAACACCAACTTCTACAGTCTCTGGCTCAGCTTCACCAAGAGCTAGACCTACAGGGATAAAGTCGCAACCAACCTGTGGGTTGATAGCGAACAACGCTGGAAGTGAGTATTGGGCAGGGATGTTTCCCTTACCAATCTCTACACCAAGAAGTGTTCCAACGATCTGTGCAATTACCGCTCCTGGTCCAAGCAATGGAGAGATAAGTGGAATCGCACAAACAACAGAGATCAATAGCAACCCTGGAAGAGTTGATGCTGAACCCTTAAGTCCCTTAGCGATCCAGTCACCAACACCAGTTGTAAGGATCAAACCGATAATGAATGAGATGAACGCCATAAATGGGATCACGTTACGAATTACTGTATCAACAGAATCGCGACCTGCCTGATAGAGAGTTCCTACAACTCCACCAACAGAACGACCTACCTTAACGATGAGGTTATTGATTGCGCTCATGTTATGCACCCTTCTTCATCATTCGGGCGGTAATTGCTTCAGTAACAATTCCGCGAATGAAGATAACGACTAGACCGACAAGCATGTAACGAACAGCTAGGTCACCAAGACCATAACCGAGTTGCTGAATACCTGTTGCGATACCTACGTATACGAAGAGCTCGCCTGGGTTTGCGTGAGGAAAAATACCCAAGATTGGGTGAACAAATGAAACCGCTGAGTCATAGAACGCAGGCTTGAAGCGTTCTGGTAAAAAGCGTCCCATTGTGTATGCCATTGGGTTTGTTAATACGAATACTGCAACGAATGGAAGAACGATGTAACGAACTGGGTACCACTGTAATCCAGGACGTGCAGCTGCCTTTCCAAGGTTTTCAATCTTCTCTGGTCCGATCAAACGAACTAGAGCATTTACTGCCGTTAACAGAACGATAAGTGTTGGAAGAATTCCTCCCATAAGTGAAAGTAGAACTTCACCACCCTTATTGAAGACTGCAATAAAGTCTTCAGCTGCTGTTGCTAGGACGCCGAGAAAGCCGTCCTGCTTATCAACTGTTACATCTGCTGATAGAAACATCAGTGAATGTAGGTTCAATACACACCTCCTAATTGATTTTGGTTGTACAACCTTTGAATGACCACCCGTACGGATTGTTTGGTCATTACTCTCCACCAGCTTTGATCCGCTCAAAGTGTTCGAGGATGTGTTGAGCACTGCTTACTGCAGCCTCTTGCACCTTCCTCTTCTCACTTTCAACGATTCGGTTTCCCGAAGCGATCTCTTCGATGGAGAATCCTGTATATGAGCTCAGTGGCTTAGATTTTGCAAAGATGGTGAAGCCCTTAAGGACCATTCCAGCTTTTACGATTCCACTGTCATCGCACGTCAAGGCTACAAACGCCCGACCTCCGCGGTATCTACGACCGCCAACCCCAATGGCCATAGTTCCTTGCTTGCGCAGGCCACGGATATCTTCTTGGAAAATTTTTGCTTGCTTATAGGCAAACCACAATTGGAAGAGCCACATAATGCCAATGAGAATAAAGATCTTGGCTAAATTACTCATGCGCTCGCCACCGCCGTTGGTTGCAGGTACTTAATAACAGAGTTAGCACAGGCTAAGTCCACTATTAAGGTATCAAGTAATCCGGCTTTGGCAGCTCCCACCACGCCAGAAACCTTCTCTGAACCTGAGGCTATGCCTATTACACGCGGAATATTTGCGATCTCTTCAAGGCTCAAGCCAATGACTCTATTATCCATTTTTGAGGAGAGTGGGCTGCCATCCATTTTATAAAAGCGGGCTGCGATATCTCCCGCATAACTCTTAGCCAGTTCTTCACGTTCGGCTTTAGATACTTTGAATTCATTAAAGACCATTTCACTAGAGGAAGATCCGGTTGAACCAATACCTACTAATGCCACATGGGCTCCACGGGCGATTTGAAGTGATTTAGCGATGCTTTCTTCCTCCAATAATGTATCTCTGACTTTTGAATTACTAACAACAATAGGGGAAAGGAAAGGAATAAATTGCGCATTGAGATTTCTAGCTAATGTGCGACCAATTTCCTCAGCACTTACCGAGGTGTTTATAGATGAGAGCGAGCCCATGATTTGTGCAACTTTTAGACCAGACAAAGTCTCAGAGTGAGTATTTATAACAGTTGCTTCAAGGCCCCGGCCCCAAGAGATTGCAATAGTTTGGTTATCTCTCAGATTCTTAAGTAATGCACTTGCTGCAGCTCGCCCAATGGTATTAAGAGTTAAATCATTTGATGTATTTGCTATAACTTGCACATCTTGAATTTTTAGAAGTTCAGAGAGCTGTGATGAAAGTGAATCGTGCTTGTGGGTTGGGGCAATAACTTTTATTTCAACAAAACCCAAACGCTTTGCATCACTTAACATACGTGAGACATTTGAGCGTGATGTGTTGAGTTTTGATGCAACTTGATCTTGTGAGTAATGGCCTTCGTAATACAGGCGTGCTGCGCGAAGGATGAGCTCCTCTTCGCGTTGCTTCACTATCGTCACATCCGTTCAGTCGTTGAACATTTGGCTTAGTGTGCAGTTCTTCGTACCTATAAATCAAGCATATTTGGCAATTAATTTATAACGATTAAAGCCCTAGATTACGCAATTCGCTCAGCTGTTCACGGGCTAAATTCTTAGCGTCTTGGGCTGTTTTTGCAGCAAGTGCAGCTGTACCAGCTAGTAATAACTGATCCGCAGAATGGGCAGTAATTGATTGTGCAACATCGCTGAGAGTTGCCACGTTACATGAAAGCGAGGTAACACCTAATCCAATTAAGACTGGAGCAAGGGCAGCATCTGACGCGGCTTCACCACACACACCCACAGGGCAGTTATTGTTTTTTCCTGCTTGAGCAATTAAATGAATTGCACGCAATAGCGCAGGTTGCCAAGGATCATTGAATGCTGCAAGAGGTGCTGATTCTCGATCGGCTGCGTGTAGATATTGACCCAGATCATTTGTCCCAATGGAAACGAAATCACACACCTTTGTAATTTCATCTGCAAGAAATATTGCTGCTGGAACTTCAATCATGACGCCAGCTTTTTGCAATCCGTATTCACGAGCCATTTTCACAAAATCGGCAGCCTCACTTGGAAGTGTAATCATAGGTGCCATGACCCAAACTTCAACCCTTGAATTTTTGGCAGCCTGTGCAATTGCTTCGAGCTGAGTTCGCAATAGATGTTCGTGAGTAGTGCTAGTTCTATAACCGCGTATACCTAAGACTGGATTTGGCTCTTTATCAAAATTGATAAATGCCATGGGCTTATCCGCGCCTGCATCAAGAGTTCTGATGATTACTTTTCTCCCACCGAACGGCTTAATAAGCTCAGAATAAATTGCAATTTGTTCTTGCAATGTTGGAGCATCTTTGCGTTCAAGATAGAGAAGTTCAGTTCGTAATAATCCAACTCCGTCAGCACCTGCCGCAACGGCTGCTGAGGTGTCTTCTAAGCGCCCGATATTTGCAAAAATTGGAATCACGAAACCATCAGTTGTGGCATAGCCATCAGGAGAATGGGTAATAACCCTTGATTTACGGGCTTTTATCCTCTCTATTTTTTGTGCTATTTCAGCCACTAGGCCCGAATCAGGGTTAAATGTAATAAGACCGGCAGTTGCATCAACAGCTAGCTTTTGTCCCATGTGCGCTTTGGCAGTTTCGACTACATCTGCGCAAGCAACGATTGCAGCAATCCCATGAGAACGAGCAATGATTGCTGTGTGGCTTGTGGGACCACCTCCTGCAGTAACAATTGCAAGAATTTTCTCAGTTTCAAGATCAGAAGTATCTGCCGGTGATAAATCTTGGGCAATCAAAATTGTTGGTTCGTCAAAATGAGGGATTTCTGGGTAAGTGATTCCTGCAATTTCACACAGTACTCGATCACGGATATTTGCAACATCGCTCACACGTTCGGCTAAATAACCGCCAGAAGCACGAAGGAGTTCTTGGAAAACCTCAGTTGCTTTAACTATTGCATAACTTGCAGTGTGGCCACTTGCGATGAATCCTGCGGCTTCTTCGGCTATCGCAGGATCCGTAGCGATTTCCACAGTTGCTAATAAAATATCGTGTAGTTCTCCGACGGTTCTTGCAGCACGCGCTTCTAAATCTTGACCTACCCTTTTTATAGCTAAATTTAATAGATGGCCTTCTTGCTCAAAACTCAATTGCGACATTTGACTATTAGGCGTTGGAATATTTGTGCTCAACAAAAAGAATGGTCCAACTGCGGCGCCAGAACTTGCTGACAGGCCTTTAAGTTCCATTCCTAGCCTCACCTCAAGTCCATCGTTATCAGTGCTTGGTTATAGATGCAACGAGTGCATCCAGTAGCAATGCGCCATCATAAAAGTCACAGAAATTCAAATCAATAGTAAGTGAAATATTCTTTTCAGATTCGGTGCCATATCCAATCGTCAATGAGGTGACTTGGTTAGGAAAGAGCAACGGGGTTGAAGAATTCATAGAATATCTGCTCACATCGAAGATAGTTGTGGTCGCTCCTGTGAGCATGGCCAGAGGAACTTTGCCATTTTTTGCAGCCTCAGAAGTTGATGCGACTAAGGCTTTAAGATCTTCATGAGCTAAGTGATCAGGATCCTTGAAAACCGGAAGGGCGCTTCCGTATTTGGATTCAATAATGAGCGCAACACCAACGTGTGTGTGGATTGCTAAATCTGGCCGAGAGCGAAGAACGCTGGCCCACGCTCTGATTAAAGTGGCTGTCTCAAAGTCAGAATTCACTGTGCGACTAAATGAAGCCTGAGCAATACCCCGAGACATTTCAATTCCTTTTGCAATTAAAGCTCTATTTGCTTTTTGACGTGCAGCCATTGCCGGGTCAACCTGGGCATTATTGAGATCATGCATCGTGATTGTTTTATCAGGTCCAGTCGCAGCGATAGTGCGTAAATCAACTCCACGTTTAGCCGCCTCGGAGCGAGCTTTTGGAACTGCTTTTACTGATTCATTCAGGATTACGGCAGCTGTTGGTGGGGCAATTTTTACTTCAACTTGTTCAATTTGCTCTACTTGAACGGCCTCTACTTCTTCATTACCAAAATCAAAAGCCATGACTTCGGTATCAGTGAGCATAATCAATACAGGCTTGCCAATTTCTATCACAGCACCAGGCTCGGCAAGTAAGGAATCAATTACTCCATCGGCAGGTGCATCTACTTCCATGTCGATTTTATCGGTCATAACTTCAAATAAGACGTCCCCAGATTTAACATGGTCGCCCACTTTGACGTGAAAAATAATTAATTCACCAGTTTCCATGGTCATGCTCATTTTTGGCATAACCACGGGATACTTAAAACTCATCGCCAGTTCTTCACAATCTCACGGGCAGCAATTTCAATATCTTCAATTTGAGGAACGGCAGCTTTTTCCAATTGTGGAGCATATGGAATAGGGATATTCATGCCGGCCAGTCTTTTGATTGGGGCAATGAGTGAACCAAAGGAGGCCGAACCAGCCATTTGGGCAATTACTTCATTAATAAAGCCTGCATGTGCTGGACCTTCTTGAACAACTAGTAAGCGACCTGTTTTATCAACCGACTCAAATACAGGCTGCATATCTAAAGGTGAAATAGTACGTGGATCGATTAGGGTGATTGAAATACCTTCGGCAGATAACTTCTCGCACACTTCCCACGCCTTATTGACCATGATGCCAGTTGCAACGATTGTTAAATCTTTTCCTTCTCGAACAACTTTTGAAACGCCCAATGGAATTCGAGTTGAGCCTTCTGGAACTGGTTCTCTTCCTGGAATCTTGTAGAGCAACTTATGTTCTAGGAAAATTACTGGATTGGGATCATCAATTGAGGAGAGTAAAAGTCCTTTTGCATCAGCAGGATTTGAAGGGACAACGACCTTAAGTCCAGGCACAGAGGCAAACCAAGGTTCTAAGTTTTGTGAATGCTGAGCTGCAGCACCGGTTCCTGAGCCTTGCGGTGTTCGCAAAACCATAGGCACGTGTAATGCACCGCCCAGCATGAAGTGAATCTTGGCTGCCTGATTTGCGATTTGGTCCATAGCTTGTGCGGTGAAATCAGAGAATTGAATTTCAACGATTGGTCGCATTCCTGAAAGTGCTGCGCCAACTGCTGCGCCAACGATTCCAAGTTCGGCGATAGGTGTATCTAGAACTCGTTCGGCGCCATATCGGTGATACATATCAGCAGATACGCCAAATGCTCCGCCATAAATTCCAACATCTTCACCAAGTAAAAAAACTTCGGGGCGTTCATCAAAGGCAATACACATCGCCTCACGAATGGCCTCGGCCATCGTCAACATACGCTCGCTCATGCTGAAGCCTTCTTAAAAACAGCATCAAGTAAGCCTGCTGGGTCAGCCGGCTTGGCTTTCACAGACTCATTAACTGCAGCAATAATGGCATCGGTTGCCTCTTGTGCAATGGCATCGCATTGCTCCTTAGTCATTAATCCAGCTTCGATTATTTTTGAAGTAAACTTAGGAATGGGATCACGTTCGCGCCACTCTTCTATTTCTTCTTTGGTGCGGTAAAGATTCTTATCAGAGCGAGAGTGACCTTTCCATCGATAGGTTTCGGCGACAATTAAGGTAGGACCTTCACCAGATTTAGCTCGCTCAACAGCAATTTTCGCTTGCTCATAAACATCCACTACGTCATTGCCATCAACATTTACTGCAGGAATTCCATAACCTTTGCCGCGATCTGCCAGGTTATCGATAGCAAATGCTTTTTCAGTCGAAGAAGACATCCCATACTTGTTGTTTTCACAGAAAAGAATCATTGGTAATTTCCAAATAGCTGCCAGATTCGCAGCTTCATGAAAAGCACCTTCATTCATTGCGCCGTCACCAAAAAATGAAACAGAAACGCTTCCCTTTTTCATCATTTTAGATGCAAGGGCGGCACCGGCGGCAATTGGAATTCCGCCACCAACCACTCCATTGGCACCAAGGTTTCCAGTTTCAACATCAGCAATATGCATGGAACCACCACGGCCTCCGCAGTAGCCAATTTCTTTACCTAGTAATTCAGCGATCATGCGAGTTAAATCAGCACCTTTTGCTATGCAGTGACCATGACCGCGGTGTGTAGAAGTTATTTGATCTTGAAGCGTCAATGCCATACACATTCCAGTTGGCGATGCTTCTTGTCCAATAGAAAGATGCATAGTTCCATGCATCATTCCTCGGCCAAAGAGATCTTCAACAGCCTCTTCAAATTTACGAATTCGCCACATATATAAAAGGGCATGACGAGCATGTGCAGGTGAAGACATTGGATGTCCCATAATCAGGGATTGTGCGCTCATGGTCTCACTCTCACATTTGTGCAGGCTGTTGGATAGATGTTCATATTAAACACCACTCTCAGTACAGATACGCTAGCCCCATGAAGGAATTTCGCTCAGTGGTGGCATCAGAGGTTGGTCTGCACGCTCGGCCTGCCGCACTCTTTGCCTCCACCGCTAAATCCTCCGGCAGTGTTGTCAGATTAGCAAAGATAGTTGACGGCCATATTGGCGCAACAGTTGATGGCGCAAGTGTTTTACGGGTAATGACCTTAGGCGTCAAATGTGGGGATGAAGTTTTGGTGACTGTAGAAGGTGAATCAGAAGAGGAAACAGTTACAAAGCTGCAAGAAATCGTAGAAAGCAGTGACCATTGAATTCTAAATTGCGCATAGGCGTTGGTGTTGATGCCCACCAATTTGGAGATAGTGGGCCATGTGCGCTCGCAGGATTAATTTGGCCAGAATCGCCACGCTTAGTTGCGCACTCAGATGGTGATGCTGCAGTTCATGCTTTGTGTGACGCAGTTTTATCGGCATGCCAATTGGGAGATGTCGGAACACTCTTTGGGGTTGGTAAGTCCGAAATGGCTGGTGCCTCTGGAATTGAAATGATAGAAAAGTTACGGGCACATATAATAAATCATGGATTTAAAGTTATAAACGTTTCAATTCAAATTGTAGGTAACCAACCAAAAATTGCAACTCGCCGGGAAGAAGCACAAAATGTTTTGAGTCAAGCACTTGGTGCACCCGTTTCAGTTTCTGCGACAACTTCAGATCAAATGGGATTTACAGGTCGTGGTGAAGGAATTTACGTTGTCGCAAATGCTCTAATAGAGATTCAATGAACTTACATTTATATGACACTGCTACCCGTGAAGTAGGCGTTTTTAAGCCACTGATCCCGGGCGAAGTTTCTATCTATGTCTGCGGTGCAACCGTGCAATCGCACCCACATATCGGCCATGTCAGAAGCGCAGTTAACTTCGACATCTTGCGCCGCTGGTTAACCTGGTCAGGCTATGACGTAACTTTCATTCGAAACGTCACTGATATTGATGACAAGATTTTGCATAAAGCAGTGCATGAAAAATCATCATGGTGGGCAGTTGCAATGAAGTATGAGCGTATGTTTACGCAAGCTTTTGCATCACTCAATGTTCTGCCACCCACCTATGAACCACGGGCAACGGGCCACATCACCCAGATGATCGAATTGATGCAAAAACTTATTGAAAATGGCGATGCCTATGCCCCTGGCAATGGTGATGTGTATTTAGAGGTTCGCAAACTTAAGCGTTATTTAACTTTATCTGGACAAAAGCTCGATGATCTACAACCGGCCGCAGACGCTGATGAAACATTTAAGAAAGATCCACGAGATTTTGCTTTATGGAAAGCAGCAAAGCCTGGAGATCCATCATGGCCAACACCATGGGGGCCAGGACGACCTGGTTGGCACCTGGAGTGTTCTGCAATGGCACATGCTTATTTAGGTGAAGCCTTTGATATTCACGGTGGCGGCTTAGATTTAGTTTTCCCTCACCATGAAAATGAAATTGCACAATCTGAAGCTGCTGGATATAAATTTGCTAACCGCTGGTTACACAACGCCTGGGTGACTCAATCTGGTGAAAAGATGAGTAAATCTCTTGGCAATGCTTTGCAAGTTGAAGTTATCTTGCAGCGCGTGCGCGGAATTGAACTACGATGGTATTTGGGCAGTGCACATTATCGTTCAATGCTGGAGTATTCAGAGGCAGCCCTTGATGAATCAGCTGTGGCATTTCGTCGTATTGAAAACTTTTTGACTCGCTCAGTTGAACTTCTAGGAACAGAGCCAGAGCCAACAATTAACGATGCGTTTTGCGCGGCAATGAATGATGATTTAGCTGTTCCTGCAGCGCTAGCTTCGATATCTGAGAATCTTCGTCTTGGAAATCAAGCAATTACTGATGGCGATAAAAAAGCTATCGCAAAGAATGCAAATGAAATCCGCGGTGCACTGCAGATTCTGGGTTGTGATCCTTTTGATTCAAATTACCCTCAAGGTGCTTCAGCACATGTGAATGATGCCCTCGATGGTGTAATTCCGTTAGCGCTAAAAGAGCGCACAGCTGCGCGTGAGCGTAAGGATTTCGCTGCATCAGATGCAATCCGTGATGGACTGCTGGAATTAGGAATTACAATTGAAGACACTGCACAAGGGCCACGTTGGTCAATGGGAGAAAAGAGCTAACCATGGCCGGCAATTCATCACGCAAAGGCGCAATCCGCCAATCAAAAAAGGGTCCATCTTCAGGCACTGGTGGAAAGAATAAGAAGCGCTTAACTGGCAAAGGTCCAACACCTAAAGCTGAAGATCGTCCTTATCACGCAGCTGCAAAGCGCAAGAAAGCTGCAGAGAAAAAGGCAACTCGTTCACCTTCTACGCGTTCAACATCTCCTCGCGCAACAACTATGTCTCGCGCAACTCCTTCACGTGCTCCACGCGGTGATCGCCCAAGAGGTGAAGTAGTTGCAGGTCGTAACGCAGTACTAGAAGCGTTGCGTGAGGCAGTTCCTGCCACAGAGCTATTGGTTGCTCGCAGTATTGATGTTGATGATCGTGTTGCTGAATCATTAAAGCTAGCACTTCACTTAGGTCTGCCTATTCGCGAAGCACACCGCGCTGAAGTTGAAGGAATCTCGCCCAACAGCCAGGGAATTATTTTGGCAATAAAGCCTTTCCAATATTCATCATTTGAAGAAATTATGTCTCGTGCTAAGAATCCAGCGTTAGTAGTTGCACTCGATGGTGTTACAGATCCACGTAACTTAGGTGCCATTGTTCGTAGCGCTGCAGCATTTGGCGCAGCCGGTGTTCTTATGACTGAGCGCCGCGCTGCTGCAATGACCGCGTCTGCCTGGAAGGCATCAGCAGGAGCTGCGGCCCGTATGCCCATTGCTCAAGTAACAAATCTTGCCCGCACCATTGATGCTGCTAAGAAGCAGGGTCTGTTTGTGGTTGGTTTAGATGGAGAGTCTGAAGACACTATTGCTTCAATGAAGATTGCAGCAGAGCCAATCATGATTGTTGTGGGCAGTGAAGGTAAAGGCCTTGCACGTTTAACTCGTGAAAAGTGCGATCTAGTAATCTCAATTCCTATCAGTGCATCAACTGAGTCTTTGAACGCCTCTGTTGCTACATCCATTGCCTTGTTCCACATAGATCAGGCACGCCGTAAGGGGTAAGTAGGTGATTTACACTCGTTTTATCGCACTCGGTGATTCCTATACCGAGGGTATGTCTGATGAAAAAAAGCATGGAAACTATCGTGGTTGGGCCGATCGTGTTGCAGATGGCATGGCAAAGGCACATCCAGATTTCACATATGCCAACTTATCTATTCGCGGAAAGTTAGTGAAGCAAGTAGTTGATGGACAGATTGAAGCAGCGTTAGCCCAAGTAACTGGACCGCAAACTCTTATTTCTTTTCACGCAGGTGCAAACGATGTTATTAGACCTGGTTACAAAGCCGAGATAGTTCTAGCCCAATACGCAGATGCTGTCAGACGCTTAGCTGCATCAGGTGCAACTATCTTGCTATTCACAGTTTTAGAGCGAACTGGAAACTCAGGGCGTTCTGCAAAGATGTGGGAAGAGCGCTTTGGTGGATTTAATCGAAATGTTCGAGCCGTTGCACAAGAAGTTGGCGCAATCATCGCTGATGCAAACGAAGAACCAGCATTTAGCGATAAGAGATTTTTAGCCTTTGATCGCTTGCACTTAAATGCCCTTGGTCATGAACGTGTTGCAGATGCTGTACTTGAACTTCTAGAACTCCCATTTGATGCGGGTTGGCGTGAACCTTTGCCACCGGCAAAGCCTGAATCCAAGATATTTAAAGTTGTTGTAAGTGTTTTATGGTTTATTACTTTTGCTCTGCCATGGATGTGGAGACGAGCGCGCGGAAAATCATCAGGCGATGGTCGAAGCTGCAAATATCCAATTGCCATTGGTTGGCCGTTGAATTTAGATTGAAGTAAGCGTCCACTCCCAGGTGTGTAAGCCTGGCTTTATTTTGTATTTAGGCAAGGTATCTGGGCCACACGATGAAGTTCCAACTCCGCGATGTGCGCCATCGATATGAACAACGACGTTGCCACATGCTTTTACTTCAACATCATGAGTTGCATCAGCTAAATCCACTGCTCTATTAGGTGTTACAGAGACCTGTAATGGTTTGCCCATGTGGACTCTAACTCCATGCCCACTTGCATCTGTGATCTCAAACCAGCGCACAGCGTTATGTCCACCATTTTCTTGTGGCCGCACATATGGAATGTATTGCTGAGCAACAGTTGTTACAAAGCGATGAATACGTGCAATCTTTCGATCTGGGTATGACTCATGGGGACCAGAGCCAAACCAGGTCACATCAGTTAATGCACCATCGAGTTCAAAGTTAATTCCAACACGGGCAACATCTGTCAGCGCCTTGGGCAGAGTTACAGATTCTTTAACTCTAAAGCCATCAGCAACTGCAGTAATCACTTGTACATGCTTGATTGAGATTCCTGTACTTGTCTGCCAGGTGTTTGTGACTTTAGTACTGGTGCGATTTTGTGAGACAACACAGTCCGTGCGATCCATATCGCGCAAGCCCCAACGGTTCCACTTGGTGGCCATATGTCCAATACGATCGTTATCAGTTGGTGCGCGCCATAACGTTAGAACCGGTGCAACAACACCACGTGGAATAACAATCTGACCGTAATCATCTAGAACATTTGTGTATTCATCAGATGCTTTTGCGCTCTTAATGGTCAGAGCACGTGAAGGTAGAGCCATCTGATTCCAGCCAACTTCAGTAAATGCCGGTGCCCATGGAGTGCTATCAATATTGATGATGGTGAAAGTAATAAAGCGCTCACCAAGACCATCGGCCTTAGCTAGTTGCTTTGAGGCAACTTTGAATGCAACAGTTTTACGTGGTGCAACCTTGGCTAGCTTTACTTTGCCACTATCGATGATGAGGCCATCGCGGGTGATAGTCCAGGTGACTTCATACTCACTTAAGTCTTTAAAGAAATGCTTATTAAAGATTTTAAATGAGCCAGTGGAGGCTTTAACTGCGCTGATATTGGCAGGGGCGGCAATTGCCTTAAATTCAGCCATTGCAGGCTTAGCGCTGCGATCAGGGAAAACCATTCCATCACAGCAGAAGTTGCCATCATGCTTCTTCTCACCGTAATCCCCGCCATAAGCGTTGCGCTTTGAACCATCCGGCATTGTTTGAACGGGACCGTGATCCCAGAACTCCCAAATAAATCCGCCTTGCAGACCTCTTGTTGTTTCAATAACTTCCCAGTACTCAGCCAAAGTTCCATTGCTATTTCCCATTGCGTGGGAGTACTCGCACATAATCAATGGACGATCTGCTTTTGCAGACGTTGCATACTCTTTGATTGCTGAGATCGCTGGATACATCGGACAAATGACATCAGTGAGTGAATGTGAACCCATCCAGTTTCCACGGATTCCACCTTCATAGTGCAGTGGGCGTGATGGATCAAAATTGCGGGCATAGGCAGCAGCTGCTTCATGGTTAGTTCCAGCACCTGATTCATTACCTAGTGACCACATGATTGCAGCTGGGTGGTGAATATCGCGTTGAATCATTCTGCCAACGCGATCAACGAAGGCAGTTAAGTACTTAGCATCATCACAGATAGATGAAATGAATGCGTGGGATTCAATATTGGCTTCACCGATTACATAGAAACCTAGTTCATCGCAGAGATCTAGGAAGGCTGCATCGTTGGGATAGTGGGATGTGCGAACTGCGTTGAAGTTCCAACGCTTAAGTTCAAGTAAGTCTTCGCGCATATCTTCGCGAGTTAATGCACGGCCTGTGTAACGGTTGAAATCATGGCGGTTAACGCCATAAAACATTACGGGCTGTCCATTAACTAAGAAATCTTGACCTTTAACTTCAACTGATCTGAAGCCAATCTTTTGTTGCGAAACTTCAACGATAGTGCCATCAGGATCGATGAGTTCAACGTGGAGGGTGTAGAGGTTGGGGGATTCTGCAGACCAGGCTTTTACTTTAGGAATACGGGTATTTAACTGGATTTTGCCCGCTGGCCATGGTTCATTTTCCACAATAGCTTTCTTAGCATCGACTGGCATATTGCCATGCCAAAACTTTCCATGAAAATACTCATCACTTCTTGCCTTTAACTCTTCAGCGCGCTCAGTCCACTTAGGAGATTGGAAAGTCTTGAGTGTTGAACTCAGATTGGCAGCTTTAACTTTTGGTAGCTCTTCAATGGATGTGCGCAAGGTGTAGTTGTGCGTTGAAATGTTATCAATTGAGGCGATGTGAGCGCGGATATCTAGAGTGCCTGTGGTGCAATCTTTTTCAAGACCAGCAGTTGTATAGAAGCGCTCAATGAAAACCTTGTTAGTTGCAAAGAGTTTTACTGAACGGGTAATTCCACCATGCCACCATTGGTCTTGGTCCTCAATGAAAGTTGCATCAGACCATTTTGTAACATCAATGCGCACAACGTTGTTACCACGTTTAACAAAGCTTGTAACATCAAATTCAGCTGCAAGTCGTGAATCCTTGGTAAGACCAACTTCAACTCCGTTGATGAATACAACAGCTACTGATTCATAACCACCAAGGTGTAAAACAATGCGCTTGCCCATCCAACTTTCAGGCAGATCAAAATCTCGCTCATAGACACCATGTGGGTTTTCCTCTGGAACAAACGGTGGTTGTTCTTCAAATGGCATTTGAACGTTTGTGTAGATTGGTTTATCGAAAAATACGTCACTCTCTTCTTGCATTGTCCACAAACCTGGAACTGGGATTGATGCCCATTTGCGACCTAAAGGCTCGCGCGGTGAACGAAGTAGCTGGAAGCGCCAAGTTCCATCAAGGTTAATTTTTTCCATGTGCTCGATATTGAGCATCGGTAGACGATTTACTGCAGTGGTTTCAGGGCTCATCCAGTAATTCGTCATCATGCGGGTAAGTCTGCCATTGACCACGCTAGTGCGGTAATCGCCCTCTTTTTGCGACTTTGCCCTTCCACTGCCATAATTGCCGCTGGTCGAAAGATCGATATGTGTTCGCACGTAGGCCTCTCTAGCTCAGTGGTAGAGCAGCGCACTTGTAATGCGCAGGTCGTCAGTTCAATCCTGACGGGGGGCTCGTAGTTTTAGAAGGGGGAGATCATGTCTTCATTTCCTTATGATGAATTTGCCGATGCATTGGCAGCCAATGATGAATACATCAAGACATTTAAATACTCAGGGCTAACCGGTACTGCCCAAAAAGGCCTAGCCATTGTCACCTGCATGGATTCACGTATTAATCCATTATCGGTCGTTGGAATGAATTCAGGGGATGCCAAGATTTTACGTAATGCGGGAGCACGTGTGACCGATGACGTTTTACGTACTCTGGTTTTGGCAACATATTTGTTGGGTGTTAAAAGAATCTTGATCATGCCTCACACCAACTGCCGTATGGCACAAGTGGATGAAGCTGAAATTCACCGTGAGATTGATACCAAGTATGGAATTGACACATCAGAGTTAGAATTCAAAACTGTGGCTGACCAACAAGCTGCTTTGATTGAAGATGTGAATTTGGTTCGAAACTATCGCTTGCTCAACACTGGAGTTTCAGTGGGCGGTGCGATTTATGATGTTGCGACAGGAAAAATTACTCCGATTGATTGTTAGTTCGCCGAACAGGTGAGCGCGTTATTGGATAGCTCAAATCTTCTAAGAACTGCATCATGACCGCGATTGCTAGTGCAGGTTTTTCCTTAATTAAACTATGTGAAGTTCCAGGAATAATTGCTAACTGGCCAAGCGGCAAAGCCTCATAAAGAGAGATTGTGTGATCGTGGGCAATGACATCGTCATCTCCTGCCATAACTAAAACTGGGCATTGAATAGAGGCAATTTCACTGAGAGAGATATCAGGCTCAGTTTTCCAAATTTCATTCATTCGCTTGATTTTCTCCAGCAGAGTGTGCGGAGCATCAGGTGAAATTAAGTTGTATTCAGCTTGATCTTCTTCAGAGACATTGGCTTCATCAAAATCACTTAACGGTGCGCTGTAATGATAATTAGCTCCGAATGCCACTATTGATTTCACTAACTCTGGTCGCTTTATTGCAACCATGAGCGCAATGATTCCACCATCGCTATAGCCAATTAAATGTGCAGGCTCTTTCACAACATCTTCTAAATATGCAATAGCCTCTTGGCATTGAAATTCAAAGTGCAGGCTGCCAGGTTGATCACCGGTGAAACCATGTCCAGCGCGATCGTATGCGAATACACGAAACTGATCTTCTAGAGGTGGAACCATTAAGTAATCCCAGGCAGAAGTCTTACTTAATCCTCCATGAAGTAAAACTACGGCCTCACCATCATGTTCCCACTCATAGTTATAAACCTGATGATTTCGCAGATCTATATATTCTGGCACTACAAGGAATCCATAATGTGACGGTTACCGCGATCAAAAGTTAAGTAGTTCCACGTCCAGTCGGCCATAGTGCCAATCTTGTTGCGACCGCCTACCAAGTAGAACAAGTGCAACCATAACCAGGCATACCATGCTGGAATTCCGGCCATTCGAAAACTCTTCACTTCAACAACTGCTTTGTGGCGCCCAATGGTGGCCATCGATCCTTTGTCAATATATTTGAAATCTTCTAACGCTTGTCCGTTAGCTAAGCGCTTTATTTGCTTTGCAATAAAGCGGCCTTGCTGCATGGCAACAGGTGCAACCATGGGAAGAAAACGTCCATCTTTTCCAACAAAACCTGCGACATCACCGATAGCAAAGATGCCGGGGTAATGCTTGACCTGCAATGTGTTATCGACATCAATGCGTGTGCTTACTAATGGAAGATTCAATTTTTCGCTGGCTGGCTCACCTTTAACGCCAGCTGCCCAAATAGTTATCTCTGAAGGAATTGAATCACCGCTTTTAACAATGATGGATCGTGGCTTTATCTCTGCCACTGCAGTATTTACTAGAACATTCACGCCAAGCTTTTCTAAATCTTTCTTTGCTCGTGCAGATAATTTCTCTGAAAACATAGGCAGAATGCGAGGACCAGCTTCAATCAAACTGGATCGCATGTGTGATGCCGCATGAGCTTGATCATTTTTAAGGGGGCCGCGAACTAATTCAGCAAAGGCGCCAGCCATCTCAACGCCAGTTGGTCCACCTCCAACGACACAAATTGAAAAGATTGTGTCATCTTCAAAGCGGCAGAGATCTTCAAATCGACGCATCACCTCTGCACGAATCAATAAAGCTTCGCTCACACTTTTCATTCCAAGTGCGTGTTCTGCGACCCCTGGGATTCCAAAGTCTGCAGTAACAGAACCAAGTGCAACAATTAATTGGTCAAACTCTAAAACTTCACTGCTATCCAATTTAATAGTTCTATTTTTATGATCTACCGAAATAGGAGAACCCATCCGAAACTGGACTCCAGTTTTTCTAAGTGCGCCTCTAATTGGATGGGCAACGTGATCTGCTGCTAGACCTGCCGTGGAGACCTGATAGAGCAGGGGTAAAAAGGTTTGGAAGTTGTGGCGATCAACCACAGTGACATGGGCAGTATCTGCCATGGCTCGTGCGGCGGTGAGTCCGCCAAAGCCGGCACCGAGTATTACAACCCGAGGCTTCCAAGATGTCTTTTCCATGGAGTAAGTCTAGGCTTCACAACATGTCCATGCCCAATCAAAGCCGCAAGTACCTAGTTACAGGTG
This sequence comes from uncultured Actinomycetes bacterium, assembly GCA_937888825.1. GTDB lineage: Bacteria > Actinomycetota > Actinomycetes > Nanopelagicales > Nanopelagicaceae > Planktophila. Next base: position 23,660 of record CALBFE010000036.1, read on the forward strand.
CATCTGGCTACGTAGGTGGCCGTTTAGTGCGCGCGTTAGTTGATGAAAGTAGTGATGTTCGAATTTTAGTGCGAGATAAATACAAGATTCTTGGCCAACCATGGGCTACGCAAGTAGATATTTGTGAGGGTAGTGCTGAAAATATCTCTGATTTAGAGCGTGCTCTTGCCGAGGTGCACACCGCGTTTTACTTACTGCACTCAATTAATTTAGGACCAAACTTTGATGAGATTGAAAGCCAGATGGCTCAGAACTTTGCGCAAGCAGCAGAGCGCGCTGGAGTCTCACAGATAATTTATTTAGGTGGAATTGCTAATGATGTAAACATCAGTAAGCACTTGGCATCACGGGCGATGACTGGAAAGTCTTTAGCAACTACTTCTGTTCCAGTTCTAGAGCTTCGTGCGGGAATCATCATCGGATCTGGTTCTGCAAGCTTTGAAATGTTGCGCCATTTAACCCACCGCCTGCCAATTATGACCACGCCAAAATGGGTGATGAATAAAACTCACCCAATAGCTATTCGAGATGTGCTGTATTACTTAAAAGCGGTGGCAAAGTTAGACACACCCGTTAATCGAGTATTTGATATCGGTGGCCCAGAGGTGCTTTCTTATGCAGACATGATGCAAAAATTTGCAAAACTATCTGGGCTAAAAAAGCGCTGGATTATTAAAATTCCGGTATTAACTCCTGGGCTTTCAAGTTTATGGATTGGATTAGTGACACCTGTTCCAACTGCCCTTGCCCGACCACTTGTGGGATCACTGATTAGTGAAGTTGTTGCAGATCCAGCAAAATCAATTGATGCATTAGTCCCAAAACCTGCAGAGGGTTTGATTGATGTTGAAAACGCTATTTCTTTAGCGCTTTCAAAAATCACCACTCATAACGTTGAAACACGTTGGTCAGATGCAGCGCTGCCAATGGCGCCGTGGCAAAAAGCCCAAGGAGATCCTGAGTGGGCAGGTGAAATGGTTTTGC
>CALBFE010000037.1 GCA_937888825.1 uncultured Actinomycetes bacterium
ATAACACAGGAGCTAAAGAGCTTCTCTGTATTCGTGTGCTCGGTGGATCCAAGCGCCGTTATGCCGGTATCGGAGACATCATCGTCTGTTCTGTTAAGGATGCAATTCCTGGCGGACAAGTGAAGAAGGGTGAAGTCGTTAAGGCTGTCATCGTTCGTACTGTAAAAGAGCGTCGTCGTCCAGACGGTTCTTACATCAAGTTTGATGAAAATGCCGCAGTGATCTTGAAGGCTGATGGCGAACCACGTGGAACTCGTATCTTCGGACCGGTTGCACGTGAACTTCGCGATAAGAAGTACATGAAGATCATCTCGCTAGCACCGGAGGTGTTATAAACATGGCCAAGATTAAGAAAGATGACACTGTTTTGGTTATCGCCGGAAAAGATCGCGGCGTAACTGGAAAAGTTCTTGACGTCGATGGAAACCGCATCCTTATTGAAGGTGTTAACCGCCAAAAGCGTCACACCAAAGAATCAACTGGAGATCGCGGTGTCAAAGTTGGCGGAATCATCACTGTTGAAGCATCTATTCATATTTCAAATGTCATGGTCACTGATGGCGATGGCAAGGCAACTCGTCTTGGCGTTCGCAAGGATGACGAAGGCAAGAATGTTCGCGTTTCACGTCGCACCGGAAAGGACATCTAATGTCAACAGCGTTAGACGTACGTCTTAAGGCTAAGTACAAGAGCGAAATTGCTCCAGCACTTGCGGCCCAATTCGGATTAAAGAACGTGATGCAGATTCCAAACCTGACCAAGATTGTGGTCAACATGGGTGTGGGCGATGCAGCTCGCGATTCAAAGCTTATTGAAGGTGCAATCCGCGACCTAGCAACTATCACTGGCCAAAAGCCACAGGTTACTAAGTCACGTAAATCAATTGCGCAGTTCAAGCTTCGTGAGAATCAGCCAATCGGTGCGCACGTAACTATGCGCGGAGATCGTATGTGGGAGTTTGCAGATCGTTTGCTTTCAATCTCACTTCCACGTATCCGTGACTTCCGTGGTCTTTCACCAAAGCAGTTTGATGGAAAAGGAAACTACACATTCGGTTTAACCGAGCAAGTTGTATTCCCGGAAATCGAACAGGACAAGATCGATCGTCCACGCGGTATGGATATCACCATTGTTACTTCAGCTAAGAACGATGAAGAAGGTCGCGCACTACTTAAGGCGCTCGGCTTTCCATTCAAGGAGGCGTAAGAGATGGCAAAGACATCACTGAAAGTTAAAGCAGCTCGCAAGCCAAAGTTCAAGGTTCGCGGCTATACCCGTTGCCAGCGTTGTGGACGTCCACACTCTGTCTACCAAAAGTTTGGAATTTGTCGCGTGTGCTTCCGTGAAATGGCGCACCGTGGTGAACTTCCTGGCATCACCAAGGCATCTTGGTAATCCGTTTTATCCAATAACTACAACGAAATAGGTCCGATGAGGAAACCAGTTCGAGAAAGGCCACGAGGCCACGTATGACAATGACAGATCCGATCGCAGACATGTTGACTCGTCTGCGCAATGCGAACTCTGCCTACCATGATTCGGTTTCAATGCCGTCTTCATCGGTCAAGGTAAGAATTGCAGCGATCCTTCAGACTGAGGGTTACATCGCTTCACATCGCGTTGAAGATGCAGAAAATGGAGTGGGCAAAAACCTCATTCTTGAACTTAAGTTTGGTGCAAACCGTGAGCGTTCAATCGCTGGTTTGCGTCGAGTAAGCAAGCCAGGACTTCGCGTTTACGCAAAGTCAACAGCTCTACCAAAAGTACTTGGTGGACTTGGCGTTGCAATCATTTCAACTTCATCTGGATTGCTTACTGATAAGCAAGCCAATAAGCAGGGCGTAGGCGGAGAAGTTCTCGCCTATGTATGGTGATCGATAAATGTCACGTATTGGTCGTATGCCTATCACCGTCCCAAGCGGCGTTGAAGTAACAATCGCTGGACAGAACGTTGCAGTTAAGGGACCTAAGGGTTCTCTTGCACTCAACGTTGCTGAGCCAATTCAAGTTTCACATACAGAAGGTGTAATAACAGTTGCACGTCCTAACGAAGAGCGCATCACTCGTTCTCTTCACGGCCTATCTCGCACACTTGTTGCGAACATGGTTGAAGGCGTAACAAATGGCTACACACTTACAATCGAAATCGTTGGTGTTGGTTACCGCGTCGCTGAAAAGGGTAAGAACCTAGAGTTCCAACTTGGTTACAGCCACAACATCGATTTCCCAGCACCTGAAGGAATCACCTTCAAGGTTGAGTCACCAACTAAGTTCCATATCTCTGGAATTGATAAGCAGTTGGTTGGCGAAGTTGCTGCCAAGGTTAAGAAGCTTCGTAAGGCTGATCCTTATAAGGGTAAGGGCTTACGTCTGGCCGGGGAAATCGTTCGCCGCAAGCAAGGAAAGACGGGTAAGAAGTAATGGCTATTGGTGTAAAGGTCCGCAAAGGTTCGGCTACAAATGCCCGTGCCCGTCGTGCTTTCCGTGTTCGCAAGAAGGTTTCTGGAACAGCACAACGTCCACGCTTAGTCGTTTCACGATCATCACGTCACTTGTTCGTGCAGGTTATTAACGATGAACTAGGCAAGACAATTGCCTACGCTTCAACAATGGAAGCAGATTTCCGTACAGATAAAGCAGACAAGAGTGCAAAGGCAAAGGCAATTGGTGCGTTGATCGCATCACGTGCAAAAGATGCTGGCGTTTCAACTGTCGTCTTTGATCGTGCTGGTAATAAGTATCACGGTCGCATTGCAGCAGTTGCTGACAGTGCGCGCGAGAATGGATTGGAGTTCTAATGGCTGAGACAACTACTCAAGCTCCTGCAGCAGCAGGCAACGAGCGTGGTAATTCAGGCAAAGGTCGCGGGGAACGCCGCGAACGCCGCGATGATCGCGAAAAAGAAAAGAACCCATTCATGGAGCGCGTTGTGTTCATCAACCGCGTATCTAAAGTTGTTAAGGGTGGACGTCGTTTCTCATTCACTGCTCTAGTTGTTGTCGGTGACGGCAATGGTCAGGTCGGTATTGGTTACGGAAAGTCTAAGGAAGTTCCAGCAGCGATTGCTAAGGCAGTAGAAGAAGCAAAGAAATCTTTCTTCACTGTTCCACGCGTTCAAGGAACTGTTCCTCACTCAGTACAAGGTGAAACAGCAGCTGGCGTAGTCCTACTGCGCCCAGCTAGCCCAGGTACCGGAGTTATTGCCGGTGGCCCAGTGCGTGCAGTACTTGAGTGTGCAGGCATCACAGATGTATTGACCAAGTCTCTTGGATCTAACAATGCAATCAACATGGTTCACGCAACCGTTGCTGCATTGAAGATGCTTGAAAGCCCAGCACAAATTGCTGCGCGTCGTGGTCGTCCACTAGAAGATGTTGCACCTGCAGCAATTATCCGCGCATTACAGACAACGGTAGGTGCATAATGCCTCGCTTAAAAGTAACTCAGATTCGTTCCAAGGTTGGCAATAAGCCAGAGCTTCGCGACACACTTCGTTCATTGGGCCTTAAGCGCATCAATGATGTTGTTGTTAAAGAAGATCGTCCAGAAATTCGAGGAATGGTTCACGCTGTTCGTCACATGATTACAGTTGAGGAGGTTGAATAAAGATGACGCTAAAACTTCATCATCTACGTCCAGCTCCTGGTGCTAAGAAAGCTAAGACTCGTAAGGGTCGCGGTGAAGCATCAAAGGGCAAGACAGCCGGTCGTGGTGGCAAGGGAACTCGTGCTCGTAACACAGTTCGCGCAGGTTTCGAAGGTGGTCAGCTACCTCTCGTAATGCGTTTGCCTAAGCTACGTGGTTTCAAAAACCCAGCTCGCATCGAATACCAAGCAGTCAATGTTTCAACTATTAACGCGCTTTTCCCTAAGGGTGGAGACGTAACAGTTGCAGACTTGATCGCTAAAGGCGCAGTTCGCGACAGCCTTCCAGTTAAGGTTCTCGGCAATGGCGAAATCGATGTCAAGGTGACTGTAACTGCACATGCATTTTCATCATCAGCAGTTGACAAGATCACTGCTGCTGGCGGAAAGACAAACGTTCTTTAATTACTAGTTCGACTAAAGATTTATAAAGGAAGAGGAGAAAATCAATGCTTTCAGCATTTGGTATGGCCTTTAGGACACCAGATCTACGTAAGAAGATCTTCTTCACTCTTTCCATCATGGCTCTGTTCCGTTTTGGTTCAGTAGTTCCAACGCCAGGTGTTTCATACACAAACGTTCAAGAATGTTTGAAGACTGTTGAAACTGGTGGACTCTTTGGTCTTATTAACCTATTTAGCGGTGGTGCGCTTATTCAGCTCTCTGTATTCGCACTCGGCATCATGCCTTACATCACCAGCTCAATTATTGTTCAGCTTTTAACTGTTGTTATTCCTCGCTTTGAAGCACTCAAGCAAGAAGGACAATCAGGAACTGCAAAGCTGACTCAGTACACACGTTATTTAACAATCGGTCTTGCAATCTTGCAGTCAACAGGTTTGATTGCTGTTGCTCGTACACCAGGACGTCTACTTGCAGGTTGCGATCTAGCAATCATTCCTGACACTTCATGGCAACGTATTGTCACCATGATCTTCGTAATGACTGCAGGAACATCTGTCATTATGTGGTTGGGTGAATTAATCACTGACCGCGGAGTTGGTAACGGTATGTCTATCTTGATCTTCACATCAATTGCTGCAGGATTCCCAAGCCAGCTTTGGTCAATCAAGCTTCAAAAGGGCTTGTTTGCTTTCATCTTCGTGATGTTTGTGGGTATTTTAGTTGTTGCAGCTGTTGTGTTCGTTGAGCAAGCTCAGCGTCGCATTCCAGTTCAATATGCCAAGCGTATGGTTGGACGCCAGGCATACGGTGGAACAAGCACATACATCCCAATCAAGGTTAACCAGGCTGGTGTTATCCCGGTAATTTTCGCTTCATCACTTCTCTATATTCCATCTCTCATTGTGAACTTCACAAATAGCCAGGCAGCATGGGCAGTGTGGATAAGCCGTAACTTTGTTACAGGAGATCACCCAATATATATTGCAACATATGCAGCACTCATTATTTTCTTTACTTATTTCTATGTTGCAATCACATTTAACCCAGATGAGGTTGCAGAGAATATGAAGAAGTACGGCGGATTTATCCCTGGTATTCGTGCAGGACGCCCAACTTCTGAATATCTACAGTATGTTCTCTCACGCATTACAGCCCCAGGTTCTTTGTACCTTGCCCTCGTTGCCATTATTCCTATCGGTGCACTTGTGCTCTTTGGTGCAACACAGAACTTCCCATTCGGTGGAACTGCGATCTTGATCGTTGTGGGTGTTGGTCTTGATACTGCAAAGCAGATCGAGTCACAGTTGCAGCAGCGTTCATATGAGGGATTCCTTAAGTAATGCGTCTTGTCCTGGTAGGTCCACCAGGTGCTGGAAAAGGAACACAAGCACAATTCCTTGCAGCGCATTATTCAATTCCACATATTTCTACTGGTGATATTTTCCGCGCCAATTTAAGGGCTGGAACGCCTCTTGGTGTTCAAGCTCAAAGCTTCATGGATCGTGGTGAGTTAGTTGCAGACTCTGTGACTAATGAAATGGTTAAAGATCGTTTAACTCATGATGATGTTGCTAATGGGTTTTTACTTGATGGCTTTCCACGAAATGTGGCTCAAGCAGAAGTTTTGCGTGCAATCCTTGCTGAGAAGAAGACGCCACTTCACGCCGTCCTAGAGTTTTCACTGGCTAATGAAGAGATTGTTGCCAGGTTATCTGCACGTCGCACATGTAAAGATTGTTTCCAACCAAGTGTGGGGGTTGATAAATGCCCACAGTGCGGCGGTGATGTTTACCAGCGTGAAGATGACAAGGCTGAAGTTATTGCCCGACGCCTTGAGGTTTATCAAGAGCAAACTTCACCGATCATCTCTTTTTATCGCAATGAGGGCCTGCTTATCACTGTGGGGGCCCTCGGTAGCGTTGCAGACATAACAGCACATGCAATTTCGGCTCTAAGCCGCGTTTTCGAATAAACTAGTAACCATGGCAATTCAGATTAAAAATATTGAACAATTAAAGTTGATGCGCCGTGCTGGATTATTGGTGGCTGAGATTCACCAACTAATTCGTGATGCAATCAAGCCAGGCATGACGACAAGTGCGTTGGATGCAATCTCTGAAGCCCATATTAAACGCAGTAAGGCGACCTCAAACTTTAAGGGCTATCACGGTTTCCCAGCCACAATCTGCGTTTCAGTTAATGAAGAAATTGTTCACGGAATTCCTGGGTCAAGAATCATCAATGATGGTGACATAGTTTCAATTGATTGCGGTGCGATTATTGAAGGCTGGCATGGTGATGCAGCTTTTACAATTGGTGTTGGATCAGTTAATCCAGAAGATCAAAAACTTATGGATGTCTGCGAAGAATCCATGTGGCGAGGGATTGCCGCAGGAAAGCACGGAGCAAAGCTTTCTGATATTGGTTATGCAATAGAGCAATACGTTAATTCACAAGGCACATATGGAATCTTGCAAGAATATGGTGGCCATGGAATTGGTACTGAGATGCACCAAGAACCGCATGTATTAAATTTTGGTCGCGGCGGACAAGGCCCAGAAATTGTTGCTGGGTTAGCTCTTGCTATTGAACCAATGATTACTCGAGGATCTGCTCGCACTAAAGTCTTGCAAGATGATTGGACCGTTGTCTCTACTGACTCATCCAGAGGTGCTCACTTCGAACATAGCTATGTTATTTGCCCTGATGGTAAGCCATTTGTGCTCACAGCCATTGATGGTGGTAAGAGTGACCTAGAACACTTAGATATTGAGATTTCGAGCCTGTTGTCGTAAATAATTTAATCGTTTTGTTACATGTAAACCCTTAACAATGGCTCAGATACACACTACTTTTTACCCAACCTTCACCCTCGGAGGTAGAAATCATGGAGATCTCATCGATGAGAAAAAATTCCTTTATTCGTTTCGTTATTGCAGCAACTGCAGTTGCTGTTTTAGCAGGAACGGCGTTCCCAGCAAATGCCGCAATCAAGCCGGCTTTTAAAGCAACTATTGGTGATGACTGCACCGTAGCATCAGCCAAATCAGGAAAAGTTGCAAAAGGCCGTGGAGTCGACGGTTCAGACTTAACCTGTCTATTTGTTACAACTGGTTCATTTAAGGGTGATAGCAAATGGTGGTACAAAGATGTTAACCCACTAAAAGCTATTGACTGGACAATCCCTGCTAACCCAGGTGGATACTCACTTACAGCAGATGCAATCACAAACTCTCTTAAAGCAGAGGGACTATTAACAGCTACTACATCTGTTTATAAGCCAGGTGCTGGTGGAGCTGTTGGTCTTGCTGCATTCCAAGAAATCAAGGGAAAGCCAGAAGCTGGAATGGTTACTGGTATTGCAATGACTGGTGGACTTTATTCAAATAAGTCAACACTTAATCTTCTAGCGTCAACACCAATTGCAAAGATTTTGCGCGAGTATGAAGGAATCGTTGTTCCAGCATCATCTAAGTACCGCACATTAAAGCAATTGATGGATGATCTTGTTGCAAAGCCAAATGCGGTTGCTATCGCAGGTGGTAACAAAGGCGGAGTAGATCACCAAACTTTTGGCTTACTTGCACAAAAGGCCGGAATTGATCCAACAAAGTTAAACTATGTTGTTTACTCTGGTGGACCAGAAGTCATTACTTCACTACTAAGTAATGCAACACAGGTTGGTATTTCTGGCGCTCTAGATTTCGCACCTTACGTAACGTCAGGAAAGATGCGTTATCTTGGAGTTTCATCAGCCAAGAAAATCTCTGGTATCAAAGCTAAGACATTCGTTTCACAGGGTTACGACCTTGTATACGGAAACTGGCGCGGAATCATGGCCCCAGGTGATCTTTCAAAGGCTGATTACCTCAATTTCATTAAGGTAATTGACATCATGCATATTTCTCCAGCATGGAAAGCCGAGCTTACAAAGAACAAGTGGGATAACGAGTTCGTAGCAGGAGCTGCATTCAAGTCATTCCTTGAAAAGCACATTCCTGAAATCAACACAGTTATGAAGGGCCTTGGAATCTAATTGATTCTAAAGATCTCTAAGCAGGCAAAGGGGGAGCTGGTATTTGCCAGCTCTCTCTTCCTGCTTGGCCTTTTTGTGGCTTGGGATACATCTGGCATGGATATCCCACAGGGTTCATCAATTATTAGCCCTCAAACATTTCCATATATGGTTGCTATTTTTACCTCATTAGTCGGCTTCGTATTAATTATTGATGTTTTGCGTGGCCGCCTTGGTACACCCGAAGGCGATGAACCGGGCGATCCATTCATGGGTGCAAACTTTAAAACGATGGCAATGATCGCTACCGCGATTGCTCTTCATGTGATTTTGCTCGAGATTGCTGGTTATGTAGTGGCAGCAACAGTTTGTTTCTTTGGAGTCTCATATGGTTTTGGCTCAAGAAAGTATCGTAAGGACTTTGGAATTAGTTTAGCTTTTGCATTAATCGTTTATTTCTCATTTACAAAAGGCCTCAACATCAACCTGCCTTCTGGCTTCTTCGAAGGAGTCTTTGGAAATGGGTAATAGTTTTGCAATGTTGATGGAAGGTTTTCAGACCGCCTTCACCCCAATAAATTTGATGTTTGGACTCCTAGGAACATTCCTTGGAACCCTAGTTGGAGTATTGCCCGGAATTGGGCCTGCATTAGCAATCGGATTACTCCTTCCTGTTTGTTTAACAGTTAATCCAACATCAGCACTCATCATGTTTGCCGCAATTTATTACGGTGCTATGTATGGTGGATCAACTACATCTATTTTGCTCAATACTCCTGGTGAAAGTGGCTCGGTAATAACAGCTCTTGAAGGCAACAAAATGGCTAAAGCTGGCCGTGCCGGTGCTGCGCTAGCCACTGCTGCTATTGGTTCATTTGTGGCCGGAACAATTGCAACATTATTACTAGCTTTTGGCGCCCCATGGATGGCCGATGTTGCACTAACGATTCAGCCAGCCGGTTACTTATCTCTTATTATTTTGGCTTTTGCAACGGTTGGAACTCTGCTCGGTTCATCAAGAATTCGCGGGCTCGTAGCACTTTCTGTGGGCTTAGTGATTGGTCTAGTTGGAGCAGATCTTCAATCTGGAGCACTTCGATTAACTTTTGGCAATATGAATGCCATTGATGGAATTGAAACAGTTACGGTGATTGTGGCGATTTTTGCATTAGGCGAAGCGCTATACCTAGCAAGCCGTCACACACTACTAAGCACTGAAGTGATTGAAATGAAGGGCAAAGCCTGGATGACTCGGGAAGATTTCCGCCGATCATGGAAACCATGGCTGCGTGGAACTGCAATTGGTTTCCCACTGGGAGTTATTCCAGCGGGTGGTTCAGAAGTTCCAACATTTTTAAGTTATGGCGTTGAAAAAGCTTTATCTAAAAATAAAGATGAATTTGGCAAGGGCGCCATTGAAGGCGTTGCTGGCCCTGAGGCAGCAAATAATGCAAACGCTGCAGGTGTCTTGGTTCCGATGTTGGCGCTAGGTTTGCCAACCTCTGCAACAGCAGCCGTTGTTCTCGTAGCTTTCCAATCCTTTAATATCCAACCAGGACCGATGCTTTTCCAAACTAATCCAGAAATAATTTGGGGATTAATTGCCTCATTATTTATAGGTAATACTTTACTTCTAGTACTTAACCTACCGCTGATACGTTTCTGGGTGCTCTTACTTAAGATTCCTTCACACTATTTATATGCAGGAATTACAACCTTTGCCTTACTGGGTGCATATGCACTCAATAACTCCACCTTTGATCTCCAAGTGGCCTTAGCTGTGGGATTTATTGGCTATTTGTTCCGCAGATTTGGTGTGCCAGTTACACCACTTATTATTGGCGTGATCCTTGGGCCATTAGCTGAATTGCAATTCAAGCGTGCACTGCAAATTAGCCAAGGTGATTGGAGTATCCTCGTAGCTGGCGGGTTCCCAAAGATGATCTATGGCATTTTATTGCTAGTGATTATTGGGCCTCTAGTGTGGAACTTTAAGAAAAAATTCGCAGTTAAGAAGTAAATGAGTTCAGACAAGCTCTTGCCTTGGGCTAAGCCTTTACTTATTTCTTCCACACTTACCCAAGCAACTATTTATGTTCTGCGTCCGATGATTACATATCGGGCTTTAGAACTAGATGCCAATGCAGCCCAAATTGGATTGATTGCATCAGTTTATGCTCTTTTTCCTGTTTTGCTTGCGCTCCAATTTGGTAAGTGGGTCGGCCGAATGGGTGAAGCCAAATTCATTATCTATGGAACTTTGGCGATGTTAGTAACTTCAGTAGCCCTTATGTTTGCCGATTCAATCACTTTACTTGCACTATCTGCTGGTGCTGCAGGTCTAGCGCATTTAGCGTGCATGGTGGGTGGACAGTCCATGGTTGCACTGCGCGCACCGCAAGAGAGCTACGAGAGATATTTTGGTTTCTATACATTCAGCGCATCCGTTGGACACATGCTCGGTCCAATCGTTGCAGCGATTGTCGCTGGCTCAAACGGCAATCTTCCTAAGTCAACTTCTAACGCATTTCTTCTAGGAGTTGTTTTAACGATTTTTGCGCTTTTTCCTGTTATTCGCTGGAGGAATGAACGCCCAACTGTTGTTGCGCAGCAAAGCTCGCAAGGAACATATAAAACCGCATTCAACTTAGTTAAGCGCCCAGGAATCCTTGCAGCTATCTATATTTCGCTAGCAATCTCATCTGCTGCCGATGTTTTAGTTGTTTTCTTGCCTCTTTTTGGAACTGAAAATAACTTCTCACCTTATGCAGTGGGTGCGATTCTGGCGATCCGCGCAGGCACCACAATGCTCTCTAGATTCTTCCTCGGAAGACTCAGCGATAGGTTCACAACCTTCCAACTACTCTGGTGGAGCACAGTGATCTCAGTTATTTCATGTGCTGCAATGGCTTTTGCACGCACGCCACTCACACTCGGACTCATTGTTTTTGTTGCAGGTTTCTCACTTGGTATCGGGCAACCTTTAACAATGTCATTGGTTTCACAAAAGACACAAAGTAATGAACGTGCATTAGCGGTCTCTGCTCGTTTGATGGGAAATCGAATTGGACAGTTTTTAGTCCCAGCAGCAGCCGGTATTGCAGCAGCGGCCTCAGGGGCAGGGGCGGTCTTTATTGGCCTTGCAGTGCTATTGGGTAGCTCGCTTTTCAGCGTGAAAAAAGAGTAGATGTGGCCTGAGTTACACCTATGTAATTCATTTGGGCCGATTTCCCTTATCTGAGCCTGCCCTCTAAACTACGACTTCGCTTGTTTCACGCTCAAAACAGAAATGTGGTTACAGCTTGGCTAGTAAAGATGGTGCTATCGAAATGGAAGGCACTGTTGCTGAAGCTTTACCTAATGCAATGTTTCGCGTGGAGCTAACAAATGGACATAAAGTCCTTGCTCACATAAGCGGCAAGATGCGAAAGAACTACATTCGTATTCTTCCTGCCGATCGTGTGATCGTGGAAATGAGTCCGTATGACCTTACAAAAGGTCGAATTATTTATCGTTACAAGTAACGAAGGAGCACAACGACATGAAGGTTAATCCAAGCGTTAAGAAGATTTGCGATAAGTGCAAAGTCATTCGCCGCAAGGGTCGCGTCATGGTCATTTGCGAAAACCTTCGTCACAAGCAACGTCAAGGATAAATAAGCACTAACAAACTCGTAATACGACTTTTAGGAAACTAAAAGACCTTTGGACTGGTAGGCCAGAGAACAGTATTGCGGAGGACCTCCAGATATAGATAGGTAGATACATGGCACGTCTTGTTGGTGTTGATCTTCCGCGCGAAAAGCGCTTGGAAGTCGCACTCACTTATATTTTTGGAATGGGTCTTACCCGTTCTCAAAAAACATTAGCAGCAACTGGGATTAGCCCAGACATTCGCGTGAAGGACCTGCAAGAAGCAGATCTAGCAAAGCTACGTGAATACATCGAAGCAAACTTCAAAATCGAAGGTGACCTTCGTCGTGAAATTTCTGGCGACATTCGTCGCAAGGTTGAAATCCAGAGCTACCAAGGCATTCGTCACCGTAAGGGACTTCCTGTTCGTGGTCAGCGCACACATACAAATGCGCGCACACGTAAGGGTCCTCGTAAGGCAATTGCAGGTAAGAAGAAGGTGACTAAGTAATGGCCGCTCCTAAAACTAAGACTGCCCCAGCAACAAAGGGCAAAGTCAAAATTCGCAAGAAGGAAAAGAAGAATGTTGCAGTTGGTAAAGCGTTCATTAAGAGCACTTTCAATAACACAATTATTTCTATCACTGATCCAACCGGCGCTGTTATCTCTTGGTCATCATCTGGCCAGGTTGGTTACAAGGGCTCACGTAAGTCAACTCCTTTCGCAGCACAGCTTGCAGCAGAAGCCGCAGCTCGTCGCGCACAGGAGCATGGCTTAAAGAAGGTAGATGTCTTCGTTAAAGGACCTGGTTCCGGACGCGAAACCGCAATTCGTTCATTGCAAGCAGCTGGTTTGGAAGTTGGTGCCATCTCTGATGTAACACCTGCTCCACACAACGGTTGCCGTCCATGTAAGCCACGTCGAGTTTAAGGAAGGGAGAGAATAAATGGCTCGTTATACCGGAGCAGACTGCAAGCGTTGCCGTCGCGAAAAAGTAAAGCTCTTCCTTAAGGGCACAAAGTGCGATGGACCAAAGTGTCCTATCGAATCACGTCCATATCCACCAGGACAGCATGGCCGTGGCCGTGCAAAAGAATCTGAATACCTGATGCAGATGCGCGAAAAGCAAAAGTGCGCACGTATTTACGGTGTTCTAGAAAAGCAGTTCCGTGGTTATTACGAAGAAGCTAACCGCAAGCAGGGCAAGACTGGTGAAAACCTTCTTGTCATTCTTGAAACTCGTCTAGATAACGTTGTATTCCGTGCAGGCTTTGCAAAGAGCCGCGACATGGCACGTCAGCTAGTACGCCACGGTCACTTCTTAGTTAATGGCAAGAAGGTAAACATTCCTTCATTCCGTGTCTCTGCCATGGACATCATTGATGTTCTTCCAAAGTCATTGGATCTCACACCATTCATCGTGGCTAGCGCTGAACTTGGCGAGAAGGCAGTACCAGCTTGGATGGAGATTGTTGGTTCTCAGATGAGAATCATCATTCACTCAGTTCCTGCTCGTGCCGTCATCGACACCCAGGTTCAAGAGCAGCTCATCGTTGAACTTTATTCTAAGTAATTTTTAAAAGCCCCGAGCTACCAAGCAAAGGGCATGCACGCAGTACCAGTACGACCAAAGCGGAGATCAAATAGTGGATTTCCCTAAAAAGAAGAGGAGCACCAGTGCTAATTGCACAACGTCCCACCCTCAGTGAAGAAGTAATTTCCGAGAATCGCTCACGGTTCATCATTGAACCGCTAGAGCCAGGCTTCGGTTACACACTAGGCAACAGCATGCGCCGTACATTGCTTTCATCTATTCCAGGTGCAGCAGTGACGAGCATCCGCGTTGCCGGTGCACTTCATGAGTTCACCACTCTTGAAGGCGTAAAAGAAGATCTCACCGATATCGTTTTGAATATCAAGAACTTGGTATTTTCATCAGATAGCGATGAACCAGCCGTTGTTTACATCCGCAAGTCAGGTGCCGGTCCAGTCACTGGCGCAGATATCGCGGTTCCTTCTGGCGTTGAAGTTCATAATCCATCACTTCACTTAGCAACACTTAATGGCAAGGGATCTCTTGAGATCGAACTTACTGTTGAGCGTGGCCGTGGATATGTAACTGCAGTCCAGAACAAGCAAGCTGGCGCTGAAATCGGTCGCATTCCTGTTGACTCAATCTATTCACCAGTTTTGAAGGTTACATACAAGGTAGAAGC